>JAOUHG010000050.1 GCA_029865265.1 Candidatus Krumholzibacteriia bacterium
ACCCCTTGCAAGGAACTGCGATGACGAAGAGTTGTTCTCGATCGATCAATCTCTCGATGGCGGGAATCGCACGGCCACCTAACAATCGGTTGCAGCGGACGGCCCGCTGCGCGGTCCACCGCTGAACGGATACGTTAGAGCGCACGGGATGCCCGAATGACGACCACGGTTATCGATCGGACCTCGTTCCCGCCGCGAGTAGCCTTGCTGTTACCCGCCGTGCTCCTGCTCCACCAGGTGGAGGAGTGGTTTGGTGGGTTCCCAGAGTGGACCCGTTACGCCGCGGGAAACGGAGTGACAGCCGGGCGATTCCTTCTCATCAATGCCGTTGGGTTTGTCTTGTTTACGTTCTGGACGCTGGTCGCATTTCGGGAACGGCAGCTATCCTGGACCATTGCATCCCTAGCCACGCTAATAGGCCTCAATGGAGTATTGCACGCGGTCGCCAGCGTAGTGGTCGGTCGATACTCGCCCGGGACCGTGAGCGGCCTACTTCTATCGCTCCCACTTGCCATTGTCGTTCTACGGGCGGCGCTAGCGGCATTGCCTAGGGGGTTGGTCTACGGTGCGATCGCTGCTGGCGTTCTGTTCCACGGTCTCGTGACGGTCCTGGCACTCGCATAAGGAACGTTCTAGCGGGGGATGGTTGCAGAGTCGTACGAGTGAATGGAGGCTCGGCCGATACCGGTGGCGCCGGCGTCGAGCAAGCGCGGGTGCGCTCTAACAAGGCGTTGCACCTGACAGCGCGCTTCGCGCGCCGCAGGTGAACGCCAGTCCGTTAGACGGAATTTATGGACTCCCGACTAGTCTTGATATTGGGAGCGACTGGCATGCTGGGCCGACCGGTCGTGCAGTCTCTGATGTCGCAAGGGCGCGTTGTGCGTGCTCTAGTGCGCAACGCTGCAGCGGCCCGACGCCTGCTGGGCGATTCCGTCGAGATCATCGAGGGGAGCGCGCTTCAGGAGCGGGACGTCCAAGGAGCGATGTCGGGTTGTCAGGCGGTCCACATCAACCTCACGCGGGAAGCGGAACTGGTTGCCATGCGGCACGTGGTCCACGCAGGGGCAAGGGCGGGACTTGAACGCGTGTCCTACGTTTCGGCGACCACGGCCTGCGAGGAGAACCGATGGTTCGAGGTCGTGGACGTGAAGATGCGCACGGAGGAGGTCCTGCGCCGAAGCGGCATCCCCTACGTCATCTTCTGTCCGACTTGGGTCATGGAGACGCTCGAGAACTTTATCCACGGAGGTCGCGGGGCGATCATCATCGGACGGAATCCCCCCGAGTTACACTTTTTTGCCGCCGCAGACTTCGGACGGATGGTGGCCCAGTCCTACGACGACGAGCGCGCACTCGGCAAGCGCTTGTTCATTCACGGGCCGGATGGTGTGAAGCTCCCCGACGCTCTCGAGCGCTATTACGCTGCCTGCTACCCCCAACTGAGGGTGATACGATTGAAACTGTGGCATGCGCGGCTCGTTGCACGGCTGACCCGGCGGCCAGGGCTTACCTACGTGACAAAGCTGATCGATTACTTCGACCGGGTAGGGGAACTCGGCGACCCTCGCGAAGCGAATGCTCTACTCGGCGCGCCGTCTACCACGCTTGATGAGTGGTTCGCCATGCCACATGGCGGGCAACAGGGACTGCCGCATTGACACTACGAGGTGGGGTTCCGTCTAACCACAGCATGCAGCCGACCGCGCTGCGCGCGGCGGCTGAGCGCCAGCGTTCGGCGGACGCGGAAAGGTATATGTGGGGGTGAGCTTATGATCGTGAGGACTATTGTGGCGTGCGTGTTTCTCGTGGTTCTCTCGACGGTAGTCGCTAATTCGGACACGATCGGGCTTTACGACTACTGGAATGGGTGGAGCTGCAACATCACGGACGGTCTTGCTTACAAGGCGATCTACGTCGTTCACTGGACATCTGGAAATGTAACGGCGTCGGCGTTTTCGGCTCCGAAGCCGGCGTGCTGGACGAACGCGACTTGGGTGAGCGACACGGATCCATGGGGGTGGCCGGGGTCTTCTCAAACTGGAAAGTGGTATCCATACGGCGTGTGCATCACCGAACCGACGGCACTTTACCTTATGACAATCAAGTTTGTCGTTCAGGGATCGAGCCCGCCGTGCTGTCCATATCCGTTGCTTCCGAACCCTTACGAGGATCCGGAGCATCCCATCGTTGTCGACTGCGACAACAACATTCATCCGGTCCCGGGGCTGGTTGCAACGATTAACAGCAACGCGACGTGCCCGTGTGGGTATCCGGTGGCGGTAGAGGAGACCACTTGGGGGAGAGTAAAGTCTCTCTACGGCGAATAGCGCCGTCGAACAAGCGCATGCAGCTGACGACTGGGGCTGTCATGCCGGCTGCGGGGCATCCGGCCTGCCAGCCTCGTCGCAGCTGATGCGCATCCCGTTAGACTGCGGAGGGCAAAGATGAGATTTCTCAACCGGCGTCGCGGCTTCGTTCTTGGGATCACGCTCATATGTCTGGCGGCCATTCCGAGCTACATCCGCGCGTTCGTGATCGTCGGCGACTCGGATGCCCCAGCTTTCGTTACCGGAGACCGAGTCCTCGTGAACCTCGGTGCGTACGACATCCGGCTGCCGTACGCCAGCAGTCAGCTGGCGAGAGTGAGGGACCCGGTACCAGGTGACATGATCGTGTTTCGACTCCTTGATGGCCAGCTTGTGGTCAAGAGGGTGATCGCAGGCCCGGGGACCCGGATCTCCATGCAGGGCAACCACGTGACGATCGACGGCACTGCTCTGGGCTACGCCGCTGTGGCTCCCCATGAGAAAGCAGTCATCAGCCGCGGGCGCCTTGGAGCAGTGGTTGAGATCGAGCGCGGGAACGGACCGGAGGTGTATATCTCATTCGATCGGGGCCGTGGTGGCGTCGGAGACTTTGAGGAACGAGTTGTTCCTGAAGGCTTCTTCTTTGTCTTGGGATCGAACCGCGACGCTTCGATGGACTCCCGCCAGTTCGGGCCGGTTGCTCGAGAACGAATCCTGGGGCAGGTCATTGGTCGTGTGTGGTCCGCGGGCTAACAACAGCGTGAACCTGTCGGTCCGACCCGTCACGTCGCTTGCAGACGACGCAAGCGCCGCGCCGGTCCGGCCCGCAGGTTACGCGGAGCGTTAGACGCACATGAACGAGACGCGGATCGTCAAGCGCCTGGAGGCTCTGCTCGACGGGCTCATCGAGCGGAAGGAGATCCACTCCGCCGTGATGTCGGTCGTCTCCGAGGATGGGACGTTCCGGTGGGCCGGTGCCCGGGGCGAGATGTCTCCGGACGGCGCGCCCATGCTGCCGACGACTCCCTGGTTTATCGCGAGCATCACCAAGCTCTTTATCGCCTCGACCGTGCTGCGGATGGTGGGAGAAGGAGAGCTGGCGCTCGAGGATCGCCTCGTGGACCGGCTTGCAGGCTCCGTCACGGAACGGCTCCACGTGCTCGACGGCGAAGACCGCACCGACCGGATCACGGTGGAGCACCTTCTGGGCCACACGTCGGGGCTGGCGGACTTCATCGAAGACTACCCGGCGTCGCGGCGGAACGAGGGAGCCGACCGACGCAGCCTGGTGGAGATCCTGGTGGAGGACGGCGATAGGGCATGGTCGCTGGAGGACACGGCTCGATGGGTCCGCGAGAGGCTTGTGCCCCACTTTGCGCCGCAGCCTCTGGACGCGCGGCGCGTCCGTATCCGGTACTCGGACACGAACTACCAGCTTCTCATCGGGATCATCGAGGGACGCCGCGGGGCGCCTTTCTTCCAAGTCCTGGAAGATCTGATTCTGGGTCCCCTGGGACTCGAGGACACCTGGCTTCCGGGCCACCGCCGGGGGAGCGGTCCGGAGCCCGACGTGGCCGCACTTTACGCCGGTGTGGAGGTCGCCCGGTTCCCCAGCTTCCTAGCCTCGATCGGTGACATGAACTCGACCTGCGAAGATCTCATTCGGTTCTTGAGGGCCGTCGTGGGGGGCCGTCTCTTTCGGGATCCCGGCACCTGGCGGCGCATGCGGGCGCGGTGGCGCCAGTTCTCCTTGCCGCTGGACCGCGCCGCTCTCCGGCAGCCGGGCTGGCCGATCGAGTACGGCCTCGGGGTCATGCGTTTCCGGCTCCCGCGCTTCCTCACGCCCTTTCGGCCAGTGCCGCAGGTCGTGGGACACACCGGCTCCACCGGGACGTGGCTCTTTCACGCCCCGGAGCCGGACCTGTTCCTCGCGGGGGCGGTGAGCCAGATCGCCGCCGGTGCCATCCCATTCAAGGTGGTTCCCAGAGTCCTCCGGGCGGTGGCGGACGGCCAGAAATGAGGAAGGGATGGAGAGCAGACGACGGCAAGGGCCTGGGCAGATTGGCTCGACCAGTTGGTCCGCGAGACGCTTCCTGCTCTCTCCATGCCAGTGGGGCGTCCAACAAGGCAATGAAGCTGACAGTCGCCTCCGGCGCCAGCAGCTTATCGCCGAACGTTGGGCGGAGAAGAACACCGCCTTCGCAGAGGGAGGCACTACCATGAACAAAGTGACACCTTTTTTGATGTTCAATGATCAGTTGGAAGCGGCGATGGAGTTTTATGCGGCGACGTTTCCGGGGTCGGAGGTGCGGAAGGTGGCGCGTGCGGGGGAGGATGGTCCGGTGAGCTCGGCGGAGTTCGTGGTGGGTGGTCAGCTCTTCCTGGGTTACAACGGGGGGTCGTACTTCAGCTTCTCGGAGGGGGTCTCGCTCTACGTGGACTGCGCGGATCAGGCTGAGACCTAGAATCCGTAGGATACTGACAGTACGGCGTAGTGCAGCCAGGCGAAGTTGTACACCTCGTCCACGTCCGCGCCGCCTTCGACGGTGCGATAGCCGGCGGCCACGCTCCAGCGCTCGCCGATGTCGCGGTAGATCTTGAGCGAGGCATCCTCCGCCCGTCCGGGTCCGCCGGCCAGTGCGTCGGCGTCCAGCACCACGCGCCAGTTGTCCGACAGGCGGCATTGTGCCTCGATGTGCAGCAGGGGCACGAAGCCCACGTCGGTCTTGCGCGCGGAGGTCGCCCCCTGGCGCAGCTCGATCTTCGCGTCGCGCACTTTGGCGGTGAAACCGACCCACCATGTCCAGCGGTCCCCCTCGTGGAAGCGGTAACGGTACCCGAGGCGCCAGGAGTTGAACTGGTAGGTGGCTTCAACCGGCACACCGGCCGTGAACTCGCCGCCGGCGAAATCGATGTCGGTGGCCGGCACGCCGGTCTCGGTGATGGACAGCGGTGCGGCCAGCGCGCGCAGGCTGTGCCGCGCGTTGATGTTCCACGTCAAATACAGGCGACCGGCGGGCCAGGGGCCGTTGCCGGCGACGTCCACAAGGGAGAAGCGCGTCCCGGTTTCGTCGTTCGGGATCTGGACGTCGTTGCGGCTCTGCCAGAACGCGCCGCCCTCGAGTTCCAGGACGAACGCGGGTGGATCGTTCCCCAAGGCGAGGGCCGTACCGGCCGATGCAATCAGGCCGGTGGATAGAAGCAGCGTGGACAAAAGTCGGTTTCTCATAACGATTGGACTTCAAACCTACGAATGGATCCGCGGCGAGTCAAGCCGCACCTGCCAGGGGATCGCCAGGGAGTCCTTCCAGGGGAGTGCCCATGGGGTACCCGAGCCACGCGTGGACGGGAACACCGCCCACCACCGGGAACTCAATTCTGTTCGAAACACCCCCATCGAGAACAGGCCATCGCGACGTGACGATGGCCATGATCTACACCCACGTGCTGAACAAGGGCGGCCTCGGCGTCAGGGCGTCCAGCGCAGTGTTTGGCTTGTTAGCCTGCGAGTTGCGCAGTACTATTTGCGCGCGCGCCCCATCTGGCGGTACGGCAGGGCTCTTTCGCCGCGGCCTATCAGGCTAGGCCGCGAATGGATAGCCGCAGAAGACCAATAGAACGGTAGTTAGACGCCTGTGACACCGGGTGCGGCAGTTACGACCAAAAGGAATCCAAACTCGATGTCCCTTGCCCTGAACAAACCCAAGCTCGATAACCTCGCCGACGAGATCTGGAAGTCGGCCGAGCGGCTGCGCGGCAAATTCAAGCCGTACGAGTACCAGAACGTCGTCCTGCCGATGATCGTGATCCGCCGCCTGGAGTGCGTGCTGATCAAGTGGCGCGAAGAGAAGGCAGCTGAGGTGCTGGCCAAGCGGCCCAAGCTGACCGAGAAGGAACTGGCCAAACTGGTGAAGGGGCTGGAGACGAGCACGGCTCCCTTCTCCAACAAGACCGACTGGACGCTGCGCCGGGTCTACGAGGAGGACCACACCCTCCTCGACGAGAACTTCCGCGCCTACATCAACGGGTTCTCGAAGAACGTCGACGACATCATCGAGCACTTCAACTACCGGGCCACCATCGGGCTGATGGTGAAGAACAACCGGCTGGCCCCTATCCTGAATCAGTACAAGGAAATGGATCTCGGCCCGGACAAGCTCTCGCCGCTGGAGATGGGTTACGTCTACGAGGAGCTGCTGCGGCGATTCTCGGAACAAAGCGGCGAGGAGGCCGGAGAGCACTTCACGCCACGAGAAGTCATCCGCCTGATGGTGGAGCTGCTCGAAATCCCGATCCCCGACCGGCACCTCTCCATCTACGACCCTGCCTGCGGCACGGGCGGAATGCTGTCGGTGGCGAAGGAACATCTCCTCGATTGCGCCGCCACCCCGTGCGTGAGGTGGTCAGAGACAACGAGTGACTCCTGCGGACCAGGAGAAAGGCAAGTGCGACTCGAAGGATTTTGCAAACAGCGACGGTCATTTTGGTTGCTGGTGTGCAGTGGGCTGCTGCTCATCGGGTGCGGCGAGGAGTCAACTGTGGAGCCGAAGGCTCATATTCTCGATGGAGAGTGGGCATACTCATTCGCAGCAACAAGTCCAGTTGTGTGTCCGGCCGTGCCAGTATTGGTGGGATGCAGTGGCGGTGGGGTTCTCCTGTTCACGGGATCAGGCACCTCGCTGCAGTGTGCCTATAGTTTGCGTGGTGCGTGTCAGGACTGTGGGTTTGTCGGGGACTACGGTAGTTCAGGCAACGTCGAGAACCTGGGAGTATCTAAGGGTGAAGTCAGATTCCAGATAGCAAACTGCCAATTCACGGCACAGCTCCCGATGAGCGCCGAAGATCAGATAGCCGGTGTTGTATCTTGCACGATGGGCCTGGATCCCGAGCCAAGCGGCTCATGGCGCATGATAAGAAAAGATTGACCACGTAACTCGCCGCTCCTGCCGACCCGCCGGGACAGCGGAGATAGAGTGCAGTTGGCCAGGGCGCGCGGCGGAGCGCCGTGTCGCTAGGAGGCGGGATGCCACTTGATTTGCGAAAGTTCTGCCCATTGTGCTCTCATGAGATGTCGTCCAAAGAGCGCCGGGCTTTTGCGAAGCCATGGGGAACTCGCTGCGTGGCGCCGTGTCCCAGTTGCGGGAGCTATCTTCGCTGGACGGCCGTGCCGTGGCACACGATGAACGTCGCGGGTGTCTGTCTGCTTGTTTTGGCGCTGGTAGTGGTTCTGGCAAGGGACGCCATGCCTGGAGGGGTGATCGCAGGCCTTTGGGTAATCTCGCTGGCGTTGGTTATTGTTGGCGCTGGTATGACGAGGTTGATTGCGGCGGAAGCTCCAGCAACTCCCCGTCCGGGCGCTGACGCGCGCGCCTCCTAACAGGCGGCTGCTGCCGCGGAGTACCTCATTAGAGGGGCTCGCCCCGTCCGGCGGCTCCGGGACCGGAATGAACGCTGTCCACTGGGCCGCGAACCTGGGAAAACTGAGCACGCTTCGGCTGTTGCTAGACCATCGTGTGCGCTGGAGATCCGGAACAACTACGGAAGCACGGTCCCAGGGCAGACGGTGTGGTCGGCCGTGAACCAGCCGCGACACAGTCAGCTCGAGGCAATCAATGAGTTGCTGCGTGCGGGCGCGGACATCAAACAGGTTGAGTTCCCGACGGGAAACCGGCGAGTCGATGAACTTCTCTCGCCCGCGAGGCGGGGCTGATCGTGCTTGTGGCTACTGGAGCTCGTCGTTAACTGCGGCCTCACAACCGGTTGCAGCGGACAGTCCGCTACGCGGCCCGCGGCTGAACCGGAGCATAGGGGTTCGGTTGTTTGCGATTTACATCCAGGGCGGCATCCACCACGGGCTCTGGCAGCGGTAGATGCTCGTCTTGCTTGAAGCCGATTGGATGGTGAGTGAACATGATAGCCCGCGAGATCAAGCGGTTAGAGGAGCAACTCAAGCGAGCGCTGGAGGGGGAGGCATGGCATGGGCCGTCCGTGCTGGAATCTCTTGCTGGAGTCTCCGCGCATGAGGCGGCTGCACACCCAATCTCGGGTGCCCACAGCATTTGGGAGATCGTTCTGCATCTGACTACTGACTACGGCCTCGTCCTCCGCCGCCTGTCTGGAGATGGGCGCCAGCTCACGCCGGAAGAGAACTGGCCGCCTTGCCCGGCAGCAACCGAAGAGAACTGGAGGAAGGCTGCGCAGGACCTCACGAAACTCAACCCGCTCGTGTCAGAAGTGCCGTACACGGCATACACGCAGTTCATCGGCGTCACCCAGCACGGCCTCTACCACGCCGGTCAGATCGCGCTGCTCAAACGGGCACTGCGCACGGGATGACATGCCAAGGCCGCAAGAGCGTTAGGCCCTGTCGATGACTTCGACGAGAGGCTTCGACGCATTCGTGAGGGCAGCGGTGAGATCATCAAGGGATCAACTGACGCCGGGCACGCCGTCAATCGAGACCTGGTCGGTGTTTACGTAGCATTGCAGGCAAATAGGTGATGCGCAGCACCTAACAATCGCTTGAACCCAACACGCGCCACCGCAACCCGAGCGGCCCGCGAAGGGATTGACGGGCCGCTTCGCCAACCGTACGCTGAACGCCCCGAAAAGGGGGCGACGCGCATATGCCGAAAACAGGTACAAGACAGGATCTTGCGGTGGGCCAACGCAAAGCGCTGCTCGATACGCTGAAAACTCGTTTTGCGAGCCACACGACCCGCCACAAGGGCATTCGGTGGACGGAAGTGCAGGCGAGGCTGGAAGCCAGGCCCGACAAGCTGAGGTCACTCGCGGAAATGGAACGAACCGGCGGCGAACCAGACGTGGTGGGGCAAGACAAGACGTCGAATGAATACATCTTTTGCGATGTTCGCTCCGTGTCTAGATCGTCCGTCAGAGCCGGCAGGGTGTTGCGAAAGCGCTAGCCAGCCGGGTCGAACCGCAGACACCTCGGAAACGTTCGTGGCTGCTATCGGTGGATGACCATCTTGTGGGTGGCCGTCTCGCCGTTGACCGACACGCGGTAGAAATACACGCCGCTCGCCAGTCGGTGGCCCTGCGAGTCCAGTCCGTCGAACGGGAGCCGGTGCCAGCCCGCAGCCAGCTCTCCGGCATCGCGTGCGTACACGCGCCGGCCCGCCACGTCGTACACGGCGATCGACACGCGCCCGCGCGCGGGCAGCCCGAACTCCACCACCGTATTCTCCCCGAACGGATTGGGCGCGTTGGCGACCACCTGCAGGTGCGTCAGTGCCGGCGTGTCGCCGACGCCGGTGACGGTCGCGCCGACCATGGCTTCATTCGATGGTGCGCTCTGGTTGCCGTGCACGTCGACGGAGACGGCGCGGTAATACCAGGCCGTCCACTGAATGGCGGTTGCGTCGGTGGTGATCGTGTCCGCTGTGCTGGCCAGGAAGTGCGCGCTGTCGACCGGAAACCCGCTCGTGTCGCCGCGGTAGATCCGGTACTCCTTGAAATCCGGTTCTTTGGGTCCGCCTGCTTTCCAGTCCAGATCGACATTGTCTCCGCCCGTGCGCGCCGCGGAGAGATAGAGGGGCGTCGCGGGCGCCAGATTGTCCACGGAGTATCCGCTGTCGGGCGCGGAAGGGAAGAAGACAAGGGGATCTGACGTGTGCGCCACCACCTGGAAGTAGTGCAGCGCCGGGTCGCCGCCGACTGAGTCCTGCCGCGTGGCCACGACGTCGCTGTAGCCGGGCGAGAACAGCGCGTCCTGCGTGTCGACGAACTCCCACAGGTAGATAACACCATTCGACGCGTCCGCGCGGATGGCGGGTCCGTCGAAGTCGGCGCCGACGTCTGTGAGGGTGACGACGCGCGTCGCGCTGCCATAACGATCGGCGACGACTCGCGCGAACGATTCGTCAGCGGGGTGCCCCGGGGAACTGCGGGATATGGCGTCTGCGAGCGAACCCACGATCGTGTCGAGCGCGCGCCACTCGGAGTAGTGCGTGATCTGTTGATAGGTGAGGTTGTCACGCTGACTCGCCGTCCAACCGAGCGCGACGTTCCCGCCCTGGTCGCCCGGGATGTCCGCCACGGAGACGATGCTCGGCTCCGGACGGCCCCACCAGCCGTAGCGCGGCTCGATACGCTGCGTGTACACGAGGAGGTTGCCGGCACGCCCGTCCACCCAGGACACGAGCGTGCTGCCGTCCCCCGCCGGCACGGCCGACACGCTGGTCCTGAACCCCGGCAGTTCCGTGACGGGAACCCCCGTGCTTGCCCATCGCTCCTGCCCATCGGCATCGACACGCTGCGCATAGAGGTCGTTCCCAGTCACGGGGAAGTCCCGCTTGTCCAGGAAGAACAGAGTAACGCCGCCTTCGCCGTCCGGTGCCGCAGTCTGGAGAGTCTGGTCCCAGGTCGTCAGCGGAGCGCCGATCGTGCTGGGCCAGACAGGCACGCCGAAACCGGTAATGCGCTGCGCGTGAACGTCCGACGAGGGGATGCTGTTCGGAGCCGACCAGCCCGCGATGACACCGTCGGCCCCGTCGCTGACGGCTGTGACGGATGACGCTGAGCCGACGTTGGTCTGTATGAATGGTCCCCACTGTGCAACACCGGCTGCGTCGAGACGTTGCCCGTACAGGTAGATTCCCCCCGCGTTCCTCCACAGGACGAGGGCGCCGGAAAGCCCGTCGGGAACCAGCCCGACGAGAAACTCGTCGCCCGCGAATGTGCTCACGGCCACGCCGTTGGACGTCCACGCCGGCGTGCCGAAGAAGTTGATCGACTGCGCGTAGGTGTCGCTGTTCCCGCTTCGGTAGTCGTTCCAGGCCACGATGGCGCCCGCCGCCCCGTCGGAGATGATCCGGGGGAGGCTCTGTCCGTTCGCCGCCGTACAAACGGCCACACCATTTGCTGCCCAGAGAGCGTTGGCGTTGGCGTCGACGCGCTGGGCGTAGATATGGCCGATACCACTCCTGGCGTCGATCCACGTGACCAGAAGCGCGAAGCCGTCGAACTCGGCCCACGTATCCCCCTGGATACCGCTCGCGGAGCAGACGGGAATCCCATTGAACGCCCAGAGCATGACGCCGTCGTTCCGGACGCGCTGCGCGTAGATGTCGAACACACCCGTGCGCTGGTCGCTCCATACGATAAATGCGCCGCCCGAACCGTCCGGGACGATGTTGGGCTTCTGCTGGATGTTCGCCGCCGTACACACGGGGACCCCGTTGACCTGCCATACGCGATTGCCGTCGGCGTCGATGCGCTGGACGTAGATATCTTCATCGCCGGTGCGAAAGTCCGCCCACGCGACGATGGCGCCGCCGGCTCCATCGGACGCGATCGTGGGATCCAAGTTGTTCTGCGACGATGCGGCGGTCAGCACGCCATCTTTCACCCATTCCGCACGGGCCACGGGAGAGGCGACGGTAACGAGCAGAAGGGTGATAGCAGAATAGAGAACGGGTTTCCGCATGAGAGGCTCCTCGGGTTCGATCCGGTCGGCGAGGATCATCGTAGAATACCCATTGTACCACGGCCCGCACGGGTGGGACACCTCGGACCGCCCGTCGAGATTTTTCCTTGACCGGGGCGGGGCCGACCCATATAGTTGCTAGTGACAACTAGGAGGGGTCATGCCGGGTGCGACGAAGATACGGGGGAGCCGGGACGCGGAGGCGGCCCTGGAGCGCAAGGGCTACGTTCGGCGGGTGGCCCATCCCGACGACGGGCGGGCGATAATTCTGTCGCCCACGGCGAGCGGGCGAAAACTGCACCGCCGGATCACCGAGAATCTCATCGACGAGGAGAAGCGCCTGATGGCTCCGCAGATTACTTGGCAAAGGGGAACCGCCTGCGGGCCCCTGGTTACCGCACGCGGCGACCCGATCCACTGGGTCGCAGTCGTTCGCCGAGGAGAACAACGACTTTGCGCTGTCGATGTACGGGCAGTTGCGGCAGCCGTTCGAGAATCTGCTCTTCTCTCCGTTCAGCATTCGGATTGCCCTTGCCATGACCCGAACCGGCGCCAGAGGGGAGACCGCAGCGCAGATGAGAGACGCCCTCTGCATCTCGTCCTCTGATGAGACGCTGCACGTCGCCTTCGCCGAGACTGTCGAGCGGTTCAACGCAGCTGGCGGCGGCGAGTACGAGCTAGCCGTGGCAAACTCGCTCTGGGGCCCTTCCACCTGGAAGGCGGAGGGAAGGTGCAGGCGCCGCTGATGCACCAACACAAGGAGGTCCGGTACACGCAAGCCCGGGGCTACCGGGCGGTCGATCTGGTCTACCGTGGCGGCGACCTGTCCATGCTCGTGCTCCTTCCGGACCGAAAGGACGGGCTTCGGGATCTTGAGGAGGCGCTTTCCGCGCGCATGCTCCAGGATTGTGTGGCACAGATGGATACGCGCGAGGTCAGGCTCTTCCTCCCGCGGTTCAAGATCACTTGGGGAACTGTCAACGTGCGCGACCAACTCACCCTTCTCGGCATGCCGCTGGCGTTCAACCGCTTCCAGGCGGACTTCTCGGGGATCAATGGCCACGAGCCGCCCCACGAGGATTCGCTGTTCATCTCGGGCGTCTTCCACAAGGCCTTCGTCGAGGTTAACGAGGAGGGAACGGAGGCTGCGGCCGCCACGGCTTCCACGATGATACGCGGTTCGTCGCTCCGACCTTCGAAGCCGCCGCCAGTTCCAATCTTCCGCGCCGACCATCCCTTCCTGTTCGCCATCCGCGACCGGAGGAACGGCACGATCCTCTTTTTCGGGCGCATGGCCGATCCGACGCGGGCGAGCTGACTTGAGGTTGAGAGTCGGTGGGTTACGGCCTAACAACAGCATGCAGCCGACGGCGCTGCGCGCCGCCGCTGATGCTGGGCGTTCGGCGGATAGGAAGTAGTTCCTGGAGGTATGGTAAAGTGAACACCGTATTTCGTGTTATCGCAGTCCTGTTGTTGCTGTCTCTTCCCGCGGTGGCGGAACAGCAGGGCATTCAGGACGAACTACTTGACCGTATGTCCGGAAACTGGGTTATGACGGGTACAATCGGCGGAGCTCAGGTGACACATGATCTGGTAGCCGAGTGGGTACTCGGTCATCAGTATCTGCGTTTTCACGAAGTGGCGCGTGAGGTGGACGATGAAGGTGTACCTGCCTACGAGTCCATAGTCTTCATTGGTTGGAATGAGGCCCTCGGCCGGTATACATGTCTATGGCTAGATGTAACAGGAAGTGGAGCTCAATTTCCTGAACACACCGGATACGCGGAACCGGCGCCTGATGAATTGGCCTTCGTTTTCGATACCGGTGACGATAGCGCTATCCACACAACATTTACTTACGATCGAGAATCCGACGTATGGCATTGGATCATAGAAATAGAACGTGGCGCGAAGCATTCGACTTTTGCGCGGGTGTCGCTGACGAGGCAGTAACCGTTCCGGTATGTGGAGATAAGATGATTTGCAGGTGAAGCCATGGAAGCGGGTGCATTGCGTCCTGCCCGTCAACGAAGACAGAATGAAACGCACCTCCGGTGACCGCGCCTTCTCGCTGACCGTGCTGCTGCCCTTCGCGGTAGCAATCGGGTATCTGCACTATTCGAAGGACGTGCCTTTCAAGTGTTTCATCTACGGTTCTGGTTCCTGGGGTTTCGGCTGTATTCTCAAGCTCGTTCTTTATCATGGGGTAGTTCGCAGGCTGCGACATGACCCATCTCGCATCCTCGGCACCGCTGCGCTCAACGGACTGGTGTCAGGAATAACGGAGCTTGGCTTCGCACTAGTCTTCTTCGCGTTTCTACCCGTCCTGACGTTCTGGGAGGTGGTCGCGTTTGGCGTTGGCATCGGGACAATCGAGGCGTTCGTGGGCGCCACGACTGCTAATCCCCTTAAGGGCACTGCCTTGGAGAAATCAGCCGACGAGCTGGAAGCCATGGTCGGTCGCCTGTCGGGAGGACCACGCCTTGTGTACGGGTACATCCTGCCGTTCAGCGAGCGCGTCATCGCAGCGGTGATCCACATTGGAACTCGCGGCCTGGTTTACGTTGCCTACCACTCAGCTAACCCACTGCCGCTTGTCATGGCCTTGGCCGCGTTCTTCCTCGCGGACGGGATCATCGGCTATCGCTTGATTCACCAGGGCAGGCTTTGTGATCTTCGGGCTCTCAACAAGACGTATGCCGGGCTCTCGGCCATCGCGGTCATAGTGTTGGCGGGCTTCCTTCTCTACTGGCCGGAAGGTGGATATGGATAGTTGCCCTTCGA
>JAOUHG010000051.1 GCA_029865265.1 Candidatus Krumholzibacteriia bacterium
ACCTGATCCTGACGAAAGAATTTAGGTGCTGCAATATCATCACGAAAATCAAAGACCAGGGCTAGAGGCGAGGATGGTGACGCAACGTCACTGACGGTGACAACCGAATATGGCGTCAGAAGTAACCCGGAGCCATGACATCCTCTGAGCGCGATCGTCGAGTCTGAGCCAACATACGATGGATACCACCTGCCTTCCCGTGCGACGAGACTGGCGCTATCAACAACGGCGCAAACGGCGCCACGCAGGTCCTGTGTGCTCTGCGCCACGGCGTGCGCCGCAGAGAGTTCCAGATGTGCGAGAGGTACAAGCACCATGACAACAAGGTGCGGTATGAGACGCCTGAGTTGTGCCATCGTACCTCCCATCAATCGCGAATGGCTTTGGTAACCCGCGGGCAGTCCGGCGCACGTTCCTTGACGCCCTTGCGCAAGATGTTGTACCGCGAGTCCTTCCGGAGCTCCGCGAGGAATGGTTCCGTGTCGATCTGTCGAACCGACTGGCCGAGGTCGAGCGCGCGGGCCAGGTGCTTGAGCGCCTTTTCGCGCTGCGCCGTGAGCTCGTAAGCCACTGCCACGCGGTAGTTGACATCGGGATCGTCCGGTCCTGCGGCCAGCGCTTGCGTCGTGAGCGACGGCACGCTGTCCGGCTCAATGATTGAGTAGAAGCCCGCGAGCATAGCGAGCACGTGGGCGTCGTTGGGTCTCGATTGTCGGCGGGCCTCAGCCATGCCGGTCCCGTCGTGGTAGAGCGCGATGGCCTGTTCGCGGTGGTCGGGAATCCAGTAGTGGCAGTCGGCGAGAGCGCTGACGACATCAACGCTCGCCGGGAAGTACTCGTGAGCCCACTGGTACATTTGAGCCGCCGTTGTGAAATCGTTGTCCATGTAGTAGAGCGTCCCAAGATTCGCGCAGGCCTCGAAGTTACGGGCCAGGTCGAACGATCGGGTGAACATGGCGAAGGCCCCGTCCCAGCAGTCCATGGCAAAGTAACAGGAGCCCAGGTAGTTGTAGGCCTGTCCGTACTCTGGTGTTAAGCGGGTTTGTCGCTCGAAGGGGGCAATGGCATCGGCATAGCGCCCATGTGTGAGGTAGAAATACCCAAGCATTTCATAGGTCATCGGATCGGCGCGGTTGGTGTCCACCGCGCGGACATAAGCAGCTTCGGCCTCGTGTGGCTCGCCATTGGCAGTGTAGACAGCGGCCAGTTGCCAGATCGCATCGCGGTTTCTTGGGTCTAACGCAAGCGCGCTCACCAGCGCATGGCTTGCAGCGTCGGGTTTGCCTCGGGTGCTATAGACCTGCGCAAGCGTAACCAAAGCGTTCGGCTGGTTGCGAAATGAAGCCAGCGCTTCCCGGCAGGTCCGGCCCGCCAGATCCGCCCACAGCGTATCCCGGCCGGATTCGAAGCGGCGCCGGTACGCCTCTCCCAGGACAGCGCGGGCGCGGGCGAATGCGGTGTCCACCGCGACCGCCTGTTCGAGTGCCACGATCGCATCATCCAGACTGCTGCCATCGCCCGCCAGGTGCCCCAGCCCGATGAGATACTCGCGGTACGCCTCCGCGCTGCGGGTGTAGCCGCTGTCCGCGGTGGCGACGGTTTTCAGGCCGGCGAGCTTGCGCACATCAGCGCCAATACGGTTGCTGTCAAATGACGGGCCCAGTGGGACCTCGACCTTCTCCTTGAATGTCGCCGAACTTCTCACGTCATAGCTCTCAACGGCAATAGTGAGTGGGTTGGTATCCGCTGTTACTTGAGCAGCGATTACCAGCCGCGCCCCGACCAGTGCACGCGCTTTCTCTGGCGTGCGAACGCCCGCACGGCTGATCCGTGCGGGATCCACGGTCCACACCGAGGGGTTAGCATTGCGATGGGCGCGAATGCGGTCGTTGAGATCGCGCGCAAACCCTGCAACGAGTGCTCGATCTTCTGCGGTACCCGATACCGGATCGGTTGGCAACACCGCGATGCCTGGCTCGCCACTGCAGAACCCCAATCCGGTGGTACGGATGATCCAGCACCGCTGCCAGATACCCAGGGCAACCAGCGCCGTGGCAGCTGCAAGTGCCACTCGCACCGCCCGCTTGCGCCGGCGCTTGATCCAATACGATGATGTGGTACGTCGTTCCGGCTCCAGCTCCGTGAGCACCGCTTCGAGGTCTTTGAGCAGAGCGTCGGCGTTCTCGTAGCGCTGCTCCGGCTTCTTTGCAAGGCACCGGTCCACCACGTGGGAAAGCGATTCCGGAACATCCGGGCGCAGCTCACGCACGGGACGGTGGGGCTGATTGACAATCTTGTAGAGGATGGACGCGGGATGTTCCGCCTGAAACGGCGGCTTTCCGGTCAGGAGTTCGTAGACGACGGATCCAACGGCAAAGATATCCGTGCGCCCGTCCAGTAACTCGCCTTCAGCCTGCTCGGGGGACGTGTACATCAGCGTGCCGACGGTTGCATCACTGCTGGTAAGGCTCGAGTGATCGGTGAGCAACGCAAGACCAAAGTCAACGATCTTGATGACGCCCTTGTCGAACATGAGGTTGGCTGGCTTGAGGTCTCTGTGGATGACGCCTTTGTCGTGAGCGTGCGCCAGGCCACTGGCAATGCCGATGGCGATACCAATTGCGTCTCGGATGGAACATTCACCGCTGGCGATGTGATCCTGGAGAGTCTCACCCCCGCAATGGGACATGACGATGTACGTTCGTCCCTCGGTTGTTTCCCCGATTTCGTAGAACCGACAGATGTTTTCGTGATTGAGGGCGGCCAGCGCCTCGGCCTGGCGGACGAAACGCTGTTTTGCCTTGGCGTCGCCAAGAAGGCTTTCGGGTATGAACTTGATGGCGACAGTCAGGCTGAGGCGTGTGTGCTCGGCCTTATAGACCTCGCCCATCGCACCCTTTCCCAGGTACGCGGTAACGCGGTACTGCGATAATACGCGGCCAATCATGGACAGTCCTGCTTTGGTCCGGGCGTATTGGTTGCCGGGTCAGGCCGGATGAGGACGGGGCCGCGCGCGATCGGGAGCGGGCGGCAAGGCGGGTTGGAACGAGAAAGCGAGTACGGCCGTGACATGACTCCCTCCTGTCGCAGGCGGCCGGGGCGTTGGACTCGCTACTTGTGTTCAGACGGGATTATAGCACGTCTCGAATAGGGCGCCGGTATGCCAACTGCCGGATGGAGTTCCTCTACAGTCTGAGCCGCCTCAACGTGGCGACGTCGCGGGCGCGCTGCGCCACCATCCTGGTGGCGAGCCCGAAGCTCTTCGAGCCGGAGTGCAAGAGCCCGCGGCAAATGAAGCTGGCCAACGCGCTGTGCCGCTACGTGGAGATGGCGGGGATGCTGTAACCGCTACCAGAGCGTGAATAGAGCCTGCGCCGAGTCCCGACCGCCAACTGTACACCCCGTTTACACCCATCGCGTGACACCGGCAAAGGGTCGCTGGCATTCACGTGCGCCATGCCTTAACATTCAGGTGTGAGGGGTGAGGGGTGGATGTCTTTTGAGGTCATTGGCGCGATCCAAAATATCGAGGTGATTGCAACCGGGTCGGGAATCCGTGATCTCAAGCGTCTGCGGAAGAAACATGGAGAAGGGCGCTGGAGAAAGCTGAAAGGGACAACGTACGTAAGGCTGGAAGATGGCACGATCCGCAAGGCAGAAATCCACTGGTACGAAGCGCACGGCGTCGGGCGCCGCGGGATCAAGATCAAACGGCTCTTCGACTAAGAACCAGTCTCGCCGTGCCCGGTTTGTCGTGTGCCTAGACAACACCGGATACGACACCTCGCTGGATGTGCGCAAGATCTACCGCGTTGTGGCGGACGCCAAGTCCGAGAAACTTGGCCTCGTTCGCGTGATCGACGAGTCCGGAGAGGACTACCTCTACCCGCAACGACTCTTTGCTGCGATCGAGGTGAGCCCCGCCATTCGCCGACGTCTCGATGTATAGCGTTGTTGTTTTGGCACAAGAAGTTAGGAACTTGAAATCACAGTTTGTGATATCAAGTTGCACGCGAACTAGTGCGCCGGGCGGATCGCTTGCAGGTTCTCGGCGTCCGTGAAGACCAGGCGCATGGTGCCGTTGTCGGCGGGTTCGATGGTGAGCGGGCGGCACGTGCCGCGTCGGTTCTCCCAGCTTGCGAAGGTGCCGTCGGGTTGCGGATACACGTGCAGGACCGGCTCCATTCCGCTGCGCGACACGCCCAGCAGTTTGCCGTCGCTCTCGGGATCCCACACGTAGAGGCGGTCCACGTATCCGCGCTCGAACTCGACACGCACCATGGTGACGTCCTCCTCGCGGAACGCGGTCCCCAGAACGCGGTGGCTGGTGGGCGCGCCGTACTGCTCCGCCCACTCCGCCATGGCTTCCTCCTGCGCCGCGCGCAGGCGGTCCATGGTGACCCGCTCGCCGTAGGCGTCCCACAGCGGTTCCACGTCGCCGCGCAACCAGGCCGACACGATGGTTTCGATCTG
Organism: Candidatus Krumholzibacteriia bacterium; assembly: GCA_029865265.1. Lineage (NCBI taxonomy): Bacteria > Candidatus Krumholzibacteriota > Candidatus Krumholzibacteriia > Candidatus Krumholzibacteriia bacterium. The sequence goes on from JAOUHG010000051.1 coordinate 4,474, forward strand.
TTCGTTCCGTTGCGCGGCGCGTTGCGGATCGCCCGGCCGGGTGGAGAACAGCGCGCTGAACGCGCGCGAGTCATCGGCGGTGATGTCGAGAAATCCCTCTTCCGCCGTCACGTTCAGCGATCCTCCGCCCGCCAGCGCGTATCCGCCCGCGTAGCGTTCCAGTTCGGCTCGCGTTTTCTTCACCACGTCGGGCACGCCCGGCAGCGGCTCGCCCAGCATGAGATGCGCCCCAATCTGCTGCAGCATCTGATTCACCGCACGGAAGTCCGCGAGCACGTTGCACTGGAGCACGACGACCACACCGGAGGCAGGAACGATCAGCATGTCGGCAAAGAAGATGCCGTTGCCGCCGTTGTGCGTGATGATCCGCGTTCCGTCTTTGTCGATGACCACCCAGCCGTAGCCGTAGAAACTGTCCCCGCCGCCTTCGTCCACCTGCGGGCTCCAGTACGCCTTCATGGACGCGGGGGAGAGCGCCTTGCCGGAGAGGAGGTACTGGGCCCAGCGGTTCATGTCCTCCACCGTGGAGTGAATGCCGCCGTTGGCGCGCAGCACCCAGTACGGCCCGTCGTCGGCCATGGGGTGCTCGAGCACCGTGCCCCACGTTTCGTCCCCCTCGTACCCCTGTGCCACGCGTTGCATGTCGAAGTCGGGCAGGATGTAGCCGGTGTCCTTCATGCCGGCCGGCAGGAAGAAACGCTCGCGCACGAACGTCTCATAGCTCGCGCCCGTGAGTTGCTCGATGATGGCGCCCAGCAGGCTGTAGCCCGCGTTGCTGTATTCGTAGCCTTCGCCGGGCGGGAAGGCGAGTTCCTGCACCATGGCGCGCCGCACGAACTCGTCGCGGCTGATGGCGTCGAAGTCGCCCACGCCTTCCAGGTTCATGATGCCCGACGAATGGGTGAGCAGTTGGTGCAGCGTGATGGACTGCTTGTCGGATGGCACGTCGGAAAAATATTTCGTGATGGGGTCGCTCACACTCAGGCGCCCGTCGTCGGACAAAGCCAGGATGGCGGCGCCGGTGAACTGCTTGGTGATGGAGCCGATGGTGGAGACGGTCTGGGGCGTCCACGGGCGGGCGGTCGCGCGGTCGGCAAGCCCGTATCCGGATGCCAGCAGGGTGCGATCGCCCTCCGCCACCAGAACCGAGCCCGCAAAGCCCAGGTTCTCCAGCCGGTCCAGGTACGTTTCCAGTGCGGGGATGCGGTCGTCGATCCCCGCGCCGGCGGCCGGGCCGGCGAGGGAGAGGACCAGCATGAGCAGGAGGGGCAGACTGCGCATGCCGCTTGAACGTAACCGGACGCCGGAAGGTTCCGCGCAATTTTCTTAGTCCGTCACCAGGGTTTCCGCGCCTTCGCCCGGCAGGATGAGGGTGGGGTGGACTGCCGCTGGCGGAATCTGGTAAAATCCCACCTCCACGTGCGATTAGCCGCCCCATAGCCCCCAGGGTCTGGTGAGCAGCCGTGGATTCCGGAGGCGACGCGGGTTCGCGATTTGCGGATTTTGAGGCTTCTTCTCGCGGAATCCAGGCACACCGAAGAACGAAACTGGAGGCAATCAGGATGAAGACAGTACTCCTTGGATCTGTATTCTGCGTGATGCTCGTGGCAGTTCAGGTCGGCCATCCGGCCGCAGCCAGCGTGGTCCTCACCCCGGTCCTCGATAACACCATGTACTCGGAGTCGGATACGCTGAGCAACGCGCTCGGGCTACATTTCTATTCCGGTAACAACGCCGGCGGCCCACTCCCCCCGGCCGACTCGCGCCGCGGTCTGGTTGCGTTCGACGTCGCAGCGGTCATCCCGGCCGGTGCAACCATCGACAGCGTGGCGTTGCAGCTGACCCTTTCCAAAGCAAATCTTCTTGGGCCCGCCACCACGATCGTCTCGCTGCACCGCGCACTGGCGAGCTGGGGAGAGGGAACCTCCATTGCCAACCAGGGTCTGGGCGAGGGCTCTGGCGGTCTCGCCACCCCCGGCGATGCAACGTGGCTGGACCGCTTCCGGGGAACGTTGCTGTGGACGACACCGGGCGGCGACTTTGTGTTCGCGGCGAGCGCCAGCCGGTCGGTGCCTGTCACCTCAGGGAACTACACATGGACATCCGCCCAGATGGTGGCCGACGTTCAAGTGTGGCTCGACAGCCCCGCGTCCGCCTTCGGCTGGGTGGTCAAAGGCGATGAGACGGTGGTCAGCTCGGCACGTCAGTGGGATTCGCGCCAGAGCCCTCCGGCAAGACGGCCGAAGCTCACGGTCTTCTACACGGTTGCGCCCACGGGCGTGGGCGGAGACGTGGTGCCCAACCGGTTTGCCCTGCAACCCAACTACCCCAATCCGTTCAATCCCTCCACGGTGATCCCGTTTGAGGTTCCGAGCGGTGGTGGGCATGTGACGATTGGTGTCTACGACGCAACGGGACACCGCGTGCGTGTTCTGTTCGACAACCGTTCGGACGAAGGCCGGCACGAGGTAACGTGGGACGGCCGCGACAAGAACGGTGTGCAGGTGGCATCCGGAGTCTACCTGGTGCGCTTGAGTGCGGGTGCGGCGACGGACGTCCGCAAGATTGTACTGGCAAAGTAGGATCTCCGGAACTGCTCGGCAGTGCCACCGTGATTCCCGGGTTGCCCGCCGGACCTTGACAGGCGCTAGTGGAGGAGTACGGACAGGCCTACAACTACCTGGGCTCGCGGGTACGTACCGTGGCGCGGTCGCCGGGGAGGATCATGCGTTTCACCTGCACCCCGCCTTCCCAGGCCGGGCGCGGTGCTGGTGGCGCAGGGGCGCGACAAGAGACAGTCGGTACTCAGGTTGCCATGTGACCAGCATGAGCAGGAGGGGCAGGCTGCGCATGCCGCTTAGACGTAACCGGGGTCCAAGTTGACAATCTGGAGGACCCGAGAATAGAGTTTGGAAGCGGATTGGTCCAATATCGAGGAGGGATACCGATGAAACAAGTAATCGCTCTGTCCGGTCTGCTGAGTGCTGTCTTCCTCTTGGTGTCAGTGGCGCCAAATCCCGAGGTTGCCATTGCCCATCCCCCCAAGTCGTCCTGCTTTGCCACCTTTCTCACGTGTCGCATTTACTGCGTAAACACGTTTGCGCCCAACGAGGGGGAACCGATCGTGTGGAATCAGCAGGCGAACGCCTGCCTTCTGGACTGCGATGTGGATGTGACGCGCTGTGTCTTCGAGGAGATTGGGGGCGCCTTCTCTCAAGTCAGACACGGAGTAACAGGCGACTAGCCGTTTCACGACGAACACGACGGGAGAGGAGTCGGATCTGAAGATACCCATGGTGGAAGGTTGAGAACATACCCTCTGGTTGCGTTCTTCGCTCGGCATCGCCCCGATCGGGTGCAGCTGGTATTCCTGGTGCTGTACCTGGTCGGGGCGGTGCACACCTCATTTTTTTCGCTTTCCGGCCGCGACCCGATCGAAGCTCGCCACTTGCTCCTTTCCACCTGGCTGCCTCTGCTCCTCCCCATCTGGATCGTGGACGGCGAGATGAACCGCCGCGGTGCGTTGCGACTTTTTGTCTGGCCTCGGGCCGGCCTCAGGTCATTGCTATCGGGCTATGTTCTTGCTCGTAGTCTACGCGCAATCATTCTGACCGTGACGGTCGCGCTTATTACGCTGAATACCGGACTGGTGCGTGACGGCGCGACCGCTTCCATCCTTCTGGCGTGCGGCGTTCTCGGGCTGTTCGGGGCTTCCTTTGTCATGTTCTGCAATGTTGTTGCGGGAAGCAAGACAGTGTACCCGGCTATCTATGCCATGGCAGTGGTGTTGCTGTGGGCTCTTTCTCGACTTGCCGATAGCCGTTTCGCAGTGGAAGCCGCTCAATCGCTCCTGATGCCGGTCTGGCTGCTTGACCCGGTGGAGGCGACCAGTCTCATTGGAACGCCACTCCATCTTCTCCAGGCATTGAGTGCGAGCACATTCTGGTTTGCAGCATCATGCTTCATTCTCCGCCGAAGCTACCGATAATTGCAGTGTGCGTCGTTGCTGCCATGGCCGTGACGTGCCAACGCGCACAGGAAGTTCAGTCGCCCACCATTCATTCGCTCCGTGGAACCACCGAGACGACTCTTGCAGTTGGTGAAGAGGGCGGTTTGACGCGTTGTCGCTGTCGAAGCGATGGAACTTTGCTCGTGTTGTCGGGATCGCCGCAGAAGCTCGTCGCATGGTCGCTGGCAGCGGGCGTCAGTCTGATGGCACGGTCCGGGGAGGGGCCCGGCGAGTTGGATTCTCGCGTCAACTTGATGAGTCAAGACGGAACAGTCATTTTTGTGCACAGTCTATTGCCCCCGAAAACGCGCCGCTATGGCGATGGTGGTTTCGACGACACGATCTACCACGAGGATCCGATTGTTTCGTTGCTTGAACGTGATGGCATGGCGGTGGCCGCTGTTGCTACGCCTCTTTCGGTGCTTGCCGAGAACCAACCCGGACCCACAATAATCCGCCTCGCCCGTGAGAGGAAAGGCGGCCGAGAGGAGTGGGTGCGCACGGGTGTCCTTGACGCTGGTGGCAGGGGGCTGGCGCCAGATGCCGAATTCTTGTTCCGAATGATGTGCAAGCTCGTCGCGAGGGATCAGCACACGTTCTACCGGGTGCCGCTGTGGGGGTATGGCAACATAGAGATCTGGTCTCTTGACGGGGCCCTCGAGCGGACGTTTCCCATTCCGACGAGACGCGCGAGCCAACTGACGGACCAAGGCTTGAGCGGTCCCTCAATGGACGTTGCGAGTGGGGTCGTTCTCCGCGATGCGATGTCGGACCCAGGCGGGCGCCTGCATCTCCTGGCACCTCCCGACGAAGATGGGGAAAAGCACAAGATAATCATACTTGATGTAGACGGCGACGAAGTGCAAGTCTACGAAATCGATATACCAATCGCCTGTCTGGCCATAGACGAGACTGGATCCTATATCGGCATCGCTGATGAAACCGGCCAGGTTGTTCGCTTCCAGACACCATGATCATTCACGCCGACAACATCTCCTACACCTATGCGCGCAAGCATGCTGCGCTCAACGATTGCTCGCTCGTCTTTGCGTCCGGTCAGGTGACCGCACTCCTTGGCCCCAACGGTTCCGGGAAAACCACGTTGCTGGAGTTGCTCTCGCGACAACGCCGCTGGCAGGGTGGGAGTGTCCGCACCAGCGATGGCCCCGGCTACCGCGACCTGACCATCGGCTGGGCGTCGTCCGAGGGGGTGTTCTACGAGAGCACGCGGCTCGATGCGTTCGTCGAGAAGACCTACGGACCGGCGTTCGGGCTGACGGTTGAAGAAGCCCGCGCGCGCGGGGAACGGCTCGCGGAGGAATTGCAGCTCAAAGGGGACTACAAACGCCCGCCGCGGGAACTCTCACGTGGCAACCGTACCAAGGGATCACTCCTGCTTGCACTGTTGCTCGACCCGCAGGTCCTGCTGCTCGACGAGCCTTTTACCGGCCTCGACGTTGGCACGCTGGACGCGTTCCTCAAGCTCATCGATGCGCGCGCTCACGAACACGGGGCGTGCGTTCTGCTGGCGGACCACCAGGTGGGGATGTTGGAGTCTGTGACCGACCGCGCGACCTTCATCCGCAGCGGAACGGTGCTAGCGAGCGTCACGCGGGACGAGTGTCTTGCATCACACGGATCTCTGATGGCGGCCTATCGCGCCACTTTCCCCGCTTGATCTCTCGCTCGACGTGGAGGTTCTGACACCATGGTGCAACAACCCGGGATCGAATCGCAGCTGACCCGCGCCGCTGGCGAGGCGCTTCGAGCCCTCGAGAAGATGTCGCGTCCCGCCGGCGACTTCGACCCCGCGCGCTACTTCCGCGGCGATAGCGGCCTCGCCTTCTACAACGTCAAGACCCCACTCATGCGCGCGCTGGCGCGCTCCATCTATACGCAGCACCGCGAGCTCTGGACCGTCGATGACGCCATGGCGTTTGCCGAGCTCCTGCTCCCCGATCCCCACCTGGAAGCGAAGGCCATCGGTATTGAAGTGGTGGCGCTCTATCGTAGTTCGTTTCGCCCGGCACTGCTCTCGCGCTGGAAGCGCTGGCTCGCGCACAATCGCTGCGCCAACTGGGCCACCACCGATGCGGTGTGCAATCGGTTGATCGGACCGCTCCTGGTTCAGCATCCCGCGCGCGCGGTGCAACTGGCGGGGTGGTCCACCCACCGCAACCTCTGGGTGCGCCGTGCTTCGGTGGTGGGATTGATTCCGCTGGCGCGGAGCGGCACGGCGCTGGATGTGCTCTACGCAAACGCCGCCCGCCTGCACGCCGACCCCCACGATCTCATCCACAAAGCCGTGGGCTGGGGTCTGCGCGAAGCGGGAAAGACGGATCCCCGCCGGCTCGAGCGGTATCTGCGCGGGCACGGCCCGGCCATCCCGCGCACCACGCTGCGCTACGCGATCGAGCGCTTCCCGGCGCGCAAGCGGGAGGCGTTCCTCAAAACGATCCCCCCCCGAAAACCCCCATCCCGCCCGTGATTTCCGGGGTTCTCCCCCGTCCTAACCTTTGGACAGAGTTTCGCGCGTCGACCCTCAGATCAGTCGGCCCGGGTGCTCACTCCGCCTGAACCGCGGCGGCTGCCGCCCATCCATCCCGGAGGTTGAACATGAAGGCCCCGCTAACCCTTGCCGTTCTAGTGGTTTGTCTCGTTGTGCCCGCCCTCGCCCCTGCCTTCACGCTCACCTCGTGGCAGTACAACGGGCTGGCGGTGTGCACGGCGTTCTACGTTCAACAGCTCACCGATTGCATCCCCGATGGATCCGGTGGCGCGTTCATCGCGTGGCAGGACCGCCGCACCTTCGAGTGGGACATCTATGTCCAGCACGTGAATGCGTTCGGCATGACGCTGTGGGCCATCGACGGCGTGCCCGTGTGTACGGCGGCGGGAAACCAGTACGATCCGAGGCTCGTCCTCGACGGTGCAGGGGGAGTGATCGTCGCCTGGGATGATCAGCGCAACGGCCCCGACGACATCTACGCGCAACGCGTCAGTGCCTCGGGCACGATTCAATGGACGCTCGACGGCATACCGATCTGCACCAATGCGGGCGACCAGTACACGCCACTGATCGTTTCCGACGGAGCCGGCGGTGCCGTCCTTGTTTGGGAGGACTACGTAATCCCCGCGGACATCTACGCCCAGCGCATCGATGGGTCGGGCAATATCCTCTGGGATCCCACGGGCGTGTCGGTGTGCACCGCGACGGGTTACCAGGTCATTCCGCAGGCTGTCTCCGACGGTGGCGGCGGCGTGATTGTGGTCTGGAACGACTCGCGGACGGGAAACAAGGAGGCCTACGGCCAGCGGATCGATGTAACCGGGGCGGCGGTGTGGCCAACCAATGGTATCAAGATCTCCAATGGCGCGATATACGACGACGTCCGCGTGGCCACCGATGGCTCCGGCGGTGTCCTCGTGGCGTGGTCGGAGTGGAACGCTCCCGGCAGCAGATACATGGCGATGGCGCATCGTGTGGGCGCGACGGGAACGACACAGTGGGGCCCCTACGGCGTTTTGCAGAGCGTGTTCAATTCCAATCAGAATACGCCGGTCATCGCGCCGGACGGGAGTGGCGGCGCCATCGTGGTCTGGAAGGACGATCGCAACGGCGTGGACACGGACCTCTACGCCCAGCGGGTCAGCAGCAGCGGCAACATCCAATGGACTGGCGATGGGATCGCCGTCTGTACCGCAATGGGTGATCAGCACAACAGCAGAATCGTCCCGGATGGAAGCGGTGGTGTGGTGGCGGTGTGGGAAGACGACCGGTACGGCGGCTATAGCGATCTCTTTACGCAGCGTCTCAGTGGGAATGGTGCGACCCGGTGGAACGTCGATGGGGAGGCGGTCTGCACGGCAGACTACCACCAGATGTACCCGTTGATCGCATCCGACGGCACCGGATCGGTGATCGTGGCCTTTCAGGATGCTCGCACGGGAAATAACGGGGATGTGTACGCACAGCGCATCGAGGGCCGCTTTGGTTACTGGGGCCATCCCGAGCCGCTGGCCGCCTCCGCGACCGATGTCCCCGCGGACCAGGGCGGCAAGGTGCGCGTGAACTGGTTCCCCAGCGACCGTGACGTTCTCAACCAGCAGTTAATCTCTCATTACAGCGTGTGGCGCGCGGCCAGTGCCGCGGCGGTTGCCTCGGCCATCGAGGCGGGCGTGCCGCAGGTGGGCCTGGCGGACGTGGGGGAAGCGTTCGCGGGGCCCGCGATCCGCGAGGAGACGACGGCGTCGGGGGCGTCCGCCTTCTGGGAACTGGTGGGAACGCAGGACGCGGTCTACCTGGAGGGGTACTCGCTCACGGTACCGACCGGCTATGACTCCAGCGCGGCGGGACCCGCCACGCACGACTTCCAGGTGATCGCGCACGCGTTGGGAAGCCAGTACTTCAACTGGCCGTCGAACGTGGTGAGCGGCTACTCCGTGGACAACCTCGCACCGCCGCCGCCGCTGTACCTCACCGCGCAGCGCATGGGCAACGACGTGCAGTTGAAATGGAACCGCGTGCGGGTGCCGGATCTCAAGAACTACGCGGTGTACCGGGCCACCTCTTCCGGTGTGTCACCCGTGCCGGTGAACTTCCTGTCGAGTTCCACCGACTCGTTGCTCACCGACACCGGCGCACCGCTCACGACGCTCTACTACATTGTGACGGCGAAGGACGTGCACGAGAACCAGAGCGCGGCGTCGAACGAAGCGTTCGTCTCGGGTGCGACCAACGTGGGCAACACACCCGCCATCACGCAGCTCACGGTGCTGCAGAACTATCCCAATCCGTTCGCCGGGCAGACAGAGTTCCAGGTGGGACTGCCGGCACCGTCGGACGTGAAAGTGGAGATCTACGACGTGGCGGGACGCCGCGTGGGCGGGACCGTGGTGCACGATGCCTCGGCGGGCTGGCAGAAGATCCCGTTCGCGGGCCACAACGAGCGGGGAGGCGCGCTTGCAAGCGGCGTGTACTTCTACCGCGTCACCGCCAACGGCAGCACGGTGACGCGCAAGATGGTGATCGCGCGGTAGCGCGTGCCGCGAAGCCTGAACAAAAATGCCCGGTGCCGACCTGTGTCGACACCGGGCATCTCTTTGCTGACAGCAGGGGTTCAAACAGAAGCAGACTCGCCGCAATGTCCAGTGAGCCAACTAGTGCTTGGCCATATCGCTGGAACTCCGCGAGCCGGGTGCGTGATCGTCGATCCAGTTCAGGATCGGCACCCACACCTCGGTCTGCGCGTTGTCCGCCGACCACAGGTCGATATGGCCGAAGTCGCGCGTGGGCTCATTGGCCGGGTGCAACTGGACGATGACGGTGCTCACGTCGCTGCTACCCGTGAGTGAAGTCGTATAGATGCCGGTTGTTCCGTAACCCCCGGCAGCGCCGACGTACAGGATCGGCACATTGATCTGGGCCAGGTGGTCGTCGAACGGGACGTCAACCTCATCGCATACGAGTACTGAGGAGTCATATATGAAAAGGTTCGGCTCGTAGCTGGCTGCGGACTGGATGAAATCGAACCAGCCATTGAGTGTCGTGTACTGGAGACCGACCGGCGAATCCCCATCGAACACGCCGGCGACAAAGTGATACCACGGCGTGTTGGCAAAGAACTCGTAGGTTGTGGCGCCAAAACCCAGCGCTGTCTGCAGATTGGTCAGTCCCTCCAGTATCGGTGAAGGCCCGTCGGGGTCTGTCTGCGCAAGATATCCGACGGTGCGGAACAGCACGCCGCCGTTGTCCGCGTAGACACCTGCGTCCAGCAGATCCCGGTAGTACGCGACGTCCGCACAGAAGGAGAGGTCGTCGGAGGGGTCGGTCTTGTATACGCAATCAACCGGAATGAAACCGGAAACGTTCCGGTGCCCCGGCGGAAGCTGCGTCTCCTGGTTCACCAGGGCGAATGTCGTGATGACTCCGCTGCTGTAACCAAGCAGGTTCATCTTGCGGAAGCCGTTTCCCGTGAGCAGACGTGCCTCTCGGGC
>JAOUHG010000052.1 GCA_029865265.1 Candidatus Krumholzibacteriia bacterium
GAATAGTCTACAATCTGGCGACGTGACGCGACGCGCGGCATTTTATTAACTTATTATATGGAAAGGCTTTACGTCCTCATCTGGACCGCCTTCCGGGGTGGCACCGGGCTTGCGGTTACCGGGCCGTGACCCACGCACGCACTATAATGACCAGGCCCCCGGCCCGGGCGATCGCCGCGGTCGTGCTGTTTGTGTTCGCATGGCCGACCGTGGCCGGTGCGGGGACGCCCTCGATCGAACCCGCGCCCCTCTCGTATTTCGTCGCGCAGGCGCGGTCGGCCAGCCCGTCGCTGCGCGCCGCCGACGCCCAGGCCCGCGCCGCCGCCGAACGCATCGGTGTGGCGCGTGGCTACCCGGATCCAAAACTGCTGTACGGCTACTACGTGACGCCGGACCCGATGCGCGGGCGCCAGGAGTTCATCCTCATGCAGGAGGTGCCGTTCTTCGGCAAGCGGGGGCTGCGCGGCGACGTTGCGGCCAGTGCCGCCGCGGCCAGCGCGCACGCCGCGGATGCGGTCGCGCTCGACATCGAGGCGGCCGTCAAGATGACCTTCTACGACTACGTCCGCCTGCAGGAAATCGCCCGCGTGCTGCAGGACGAGACGCTCCTGCTGGAACGTATGCGTTCCGCCATCCAGGCGCGCTACGCCGCCGAACGCGCCCAGCAGCAGGATGTGCTCAAGGTGACCCTTGCCATCTCGCAGCTCGACGACCAGACCACCCTCAACCACCGCGAACTGGCCACCGTACGCGCGCGCATGAACGAGCTGATCGGCCGCGATGCCGCCGAGCCGCTGCCGCCGCCCCGCTGGGACATTCCCGCCGCGGACACGGTACTCGCGCTGGCCGTGGCCGACACCGCCCTGGCCTACCGCCCGGAGATGGCCGCGGCGCGCGCGGAGATCCAAATGGCCGAACGCGCGCGGCGCCTGGCCGGGCGGGATTACTTTCCGGACTTCATGCTCGGCGTGATGTTCGAATTTGGCGGCAACGAGGGCGCAGACAACATGTGGGAGCTGATGGCCGGCATCAACCTGCCCATCTGGATCGGCAAACGCCGCGCCGCGGTGCGCGAGGCCGAGGCCATGCAACGCGGCGCCGAGCACCGGTTCGACGCGGAAGCGTTGCGGGTGCGCCGCGAAGTACAGGAGGCGGTGGAACGCGTGCGCGCGGCCGAGGAGCGCCGGGTGCGGTTTGAAACCGTCATCCTGCCCCAGGCGCAGCAGACCTTCGAATCGTCCGAGGCGGGCTATCGCGCGGCACGCGTCGACTTCCTCGACTACCTCGACAGCGAACGCACGCTGCTGTCGATCCGCCGCGAGTACTACGAGGTCATCGCCGACCTCGGCATTCAACTGGCCGCACTGGAGCGCGCACTGGCGCTGAACGCCGTGCCGCGCGCCGAGTGACGCCGGGAGGAACCATGTCAGGCAAACAAATTGGAATTGCGCTGCTCGTTCTCACCGCCGTGCTGGTGCTGGCGGTGCCAGCCCTGCGCCACGGCATTACCGGCCTCGTTTCCGGCCAGCAGGAAGCCACCTCCGACGATGTGTACTGGACCTGTCCCATGCATCCGGAGATCCGGCTGCCCCAGAAGGGCGACTGCCCCATCTGCGGCATGTCACTGGTGGAGAAGCGCGGTGGCGGTGACGACGAACAGAGCGGTGTGGTGAATGTGACGCCGCAGCAGATTCAGCTCACCGGTGTCACCGCGGCACCCGTCGAACGGCGGGCGCTTGCGCGTGAGATCAGTGCCTACGGCACCATTGCCTACGACGAGACGCACCTGGCGGTGGTGTCGGCGTGGGTGGGCGGGCGCATCGACAAGCTGTTCGTGGACTTCACCGGCGTCACGGTGGAAAAGGGGCACCCGCTGGTGTCGCTGTACAGCCCGGACCTGCTGGCCGCGGCGGAGGAGCACGCGCTCGCCGTACGCAGCCTCGACCTGGCGCGCCAGACCGGCAACGCGGAGGCCATCCGTCCCGCGCAGGATCTGGTGGCCGCGTCACGCCAGCGGCTGTTGCGCTGGGGATTGAACGAACAGCAGGTGGATGAAATTGCCAGGGGCGGCGACGTGGGCGATCACATCACCATCTACGCCCCGCAGGGCGGCACCGTGATCGAGCGCATGGCCTACGAAGGGATGTACGTGAACCAGGGGGACGTGCTGTTCCGCGTGGCGGATCTCTCCACGGTGTGGCTGAGCGCGGAGGTGTACGAGGACGACCTGCCATACCTGTACGAAGAACGCGCGGGCGACTACTACGCGTGCCCCATGCATCTGCAGGTCACGTCGAAGCAAATGGGCTCGTGCAGCATATGCGGCATGGAACTGGTGCGCACCAACGATGACGTGCAGGTGGACATCAACGCGCGCGCCTTCCCCGGCGAGGTGTTCCACGGCAAGGTGGCGTTCACCGATCCGGTCCTGAACCCGGAGACACGCACCGTGCGCGTGCGCGTCAACATCGACAACCGTGACTACAAGCTCAAGCCCAACATGTACGCGCGCGCGTCCATCAAACTGCCGCTGGGCGAGATGCTCGCGGTGCCGGAGAACGCGGTGCTTCAGTCCGGCTCACGCACGCTGGTGCTGGTGGAAGAGGGCGAGGGGCGTTTCCGCCCGCAGCCGGTGTCGCTGGGCCGCATGTGGCTGGACGACGCCACGCCGCAACCGGCCACGGGCCGGGAACTCGTGTTCCAGAGCGGCGCGTCGCGCTACCACGAGGTGCTCTCCGGTGTGACCGAGGGGGACCGCGTGGTCACCTCGGGCAACTTCCTCATCGGCTCCGAAAGCCAGTTGCAGGGTGCGCTGGCCAAGATGCTCGGTGACGACGTGCGCGTGCCCGCACCGCCGAAGCCGGTGGAAACCGGCACACCGGACACCAGCACACCGGACGCCGGCGCGCCGGTTCCATCTCTGGCGATTCCCGCCGTCAAGCGCCTGCTCGATGCCTACGACGCCATCGCGGTGAGCCTGGCGGCGGACAAGACCGACGGCGTTGCTGCCGCGGCCGCAGTCATCGCGGAGAACGCACCCGATGGCGCGGTACGCACCGCGGCGTACGCCATGACGGAACCCGGCGACCTGGCGAACGCGCGCAAACAGTTCGTCGCGCTGAGCAACGCGGTCATTGCCTATGCCGCGGCCAACAGCGCCGTGCTCGAAAGGGCACTTGGCGATGCCGCCCCGCGCAAGGCGTACTGTCCCATGTATCCAGGCGCCTGGCTGCAGCGCGGCGACGACATCGTGAACCCGTACTACGGCTCGAAGATGCTCCACTGCGGAACCTTCAAGGCGTGGGATGAAGCCACCGGCAACTGACGCACCATGACCACACCCGACGTTCACGATCCCAGCAGGAGCGCCGTCGCGCGCGTCATCGGCTGGTGCCTCGATCACAGGCTGTTTGTGATCATTGCCACCCTGCTGGTGGGTTTTGCCGGCGTCCTCTCCATGCGGCACACGCCCCTGGACGCCATCCCTGATCTTTCCGACACGCAGGTCATCGTGTTCTCGGAGTGGATGGGCCGCGACCCGCAGACCGTCGAAGACCAGGTCACCTATCCGCTCTCCACCGCCATGCTGGCGGTGCCGAGCGTGCGCACCGTGCGCGGCTACTCGTTCTTCGGGGAGTCGTTCGTTTACGTAATCTTCGAGGACGGCACCGATCTCTACTGGGCGCGCAGCCGCGTGCTCGAGTACCTCAACCAGGTGCGCGGGCAGTTGCCGGCGGACGCCACGCCGTCGCTGGGACCCGACGCGAGCGGTGTGGGCTGGGTGTTCGCGTACACGCTGGAGGACAAGTCGGGCAGGTACGACCTGGGCGACCTGCGCGCGCTGCAGGACTGGTTCCTCCGCTACCAGCTGACCAGCGTGGATGGCGTGGCGGAGGTTGCGAGCATCGGCGGCTACGTCCGCCAGTACCAGATCACCGTCGAGCCGTCCCTGCTGCAGGCCTACGGCGTGTCGCTGCCCATGGTGGTCGAGGCAGTCAGGCGCAGCAACAATGACGTGGGCGGGCGCCTGCTCGAAATTTCCGAAGCGGAGTACATGGTGCGGGGGCGGGGCTATCTGCGCGGTGTCGAGGACATCGAAAACGTCGTGGTGAAGGCCGAACGCGGCCAGGCGCCGCTGCTGCTGAAGAACATCGCGCAGATCAGCATCGGTCCCGACATCCGCCGCGGCATCGCCGAGAAGAACGGCGAGGGTGAGACGGTGGGCGGCATCGTGGTCATGCGCGACGGACAGAACGCTCTGCGCGTGATCCGTGACGTGAAGGAGAAGATCCGCGAGGTGTCGCGGGGACTGCCGGAGGGCGTGGAGATCAAGCCCGCCTATGACCGCAGCGGGCTCATTCTGCGCTCCATCGACACCCTGCGCCAGGAACTGATCCAGCAGATGATCGTCGTGGCGCTGACGTTCCTGGTGTTCCTGTGGCACGTGCGCAGCTCGCTGGTTGCCACCATCGCGCTGCCGCTGGGCATCCTGGTGTCGTTCATCGTCATGCGTCTCATCGGCGTGAACGCCAACATCATGTCGCTCGGTGGAATCGCCATCGCCATCGGCGCCATGGTGGACGCGGTGGAGGTGCTGGTCGAGAACGCGCACAAGAAGCTGGAGGGTGTCGAGCGACCCACGGCGGCGGAGCGCTGGGCCATCATCCGCGAAGCGTCCATGGAAGTCGGTCCGTCGCTGTTCTTCTCGCTGCTGGTCGTGACGGTTTCCTTCTTCCCGGTGTTCGCGCTGGAGGGGCAGGCGGGCCGCCTGTTCCGGCCGCTCGTCTTCACCAAGACGTTCGCGATGGCTGCCGGCGCCGTCATTGCCATCACGGTGACGCCGGTGCTCATGGGCTACTTCGTCCGCGGCCACATCCGGCCGGAGAGCAGACTGCCGGTGAGCCGCGCGGCGGTGGCCATGTACCTGCCCGTGATCCGCGGCGTGCTGCGCCACCCGGTGGCGGTGATCGTCGGAGCCGTCATCGTCACGCTGGTAACGATTGTTCCGTTCAAGCGGCTGGGCAGCGAGTTCATGCCGCCGCTCAACGAGGGTGACATTCTTTACATGCCCACCTCACTACCCGGTCTCTCCGAGACCGAGGCGCGGCGTGTGCTGCAGACGCAAGACAAACTGTTCCGCACCTTTCCTGAGGTGGGCACAGTCTTCGGAAAGATCGGAAGCGCGCAGACCGCCACCGACCCCGCGCCAATGTCCATGGTGGAAACCACCGTCAACCTGCACGAGCCCGACACGTGGCCGAAGCGATGGATCCGCGAAGGCGAAATCGAAAAGCGCGTGCGCGCCGTACTGCGCGATCTGGAGCGGGTTCGAGCGGGTGGCGCCGGTGGGGCCCCCGCCGCGCCAGGCGGCGGGGAAACCGGCGGCAGGACCCGCGAGCCCATGTCGGTGCAGGACATCGAGCGCATGGTGTTGCATACCGTGAACGGTGAGCTGCGCGCGCTCGCCATGCAGGGTGCCGACGACCGCGCGCTGCGCGCGGCGGCCGGCGATGCGGTGCGCCGCGAACTGGTGGCGCGCATCGTCCAGGAACACGCGGGCCAGGACGACGGCTTCGAGCAACGCGTGCGTGACGCGGTGAACCGGCGCGCGGCAGGAGCGCCGAAGCTCCACCGCCTCTCCATGGACGAACTCATGTATGACGACATGGACCGGGAGTTCCAGTTCATCGGCATGACCAACGCGTGGACCATGCCCATCAAGGCGCGCATCGACATGCTCTCCACCGGCATCAAGACGCCGGTTGGCATCAAGATCCTGGGCGACGATCTCGCGATGCTGCAGGAACTGGCGGTTCAGGTGGAGAACGTCATGAAGCGTGTACCCGGGACGCTGAGCGCCATCGGCGAGCGATCCATGGGCGGCCGCTACATTGACTTCGAGATCGACCGGGTCGAGGCGGCGCGCCACGGGCTCAGGGTGGGGGACGTGCAGGACGTCATCGAAACCGCGGTGGGTGGCATGAACATCACCCAGACCGTCGAGGGGCGCTATCGTTTTCCGGTGAACGTGCGCTACCCGCGCGAACTCCGCGACGATCCGCGCAAGCTGGGGCGCGTGCTGGTGTCTTCACCCACCGGCGAGCAGGTGCCCATCGACCAGCTCGCCACCATCTCACTCGTGCCCGGCCCGCCGGAGATCAAGAGCGAGAACGGGCTGCTGCAGGCGATCGTGTACGTGGACTTGCAGAAGGGTCAGGACATCGGCTCTTTCGTGGCGCGGGCGCGGCACGTCGTGGAGCGCGAGGTCACGCTCCCGCCGGGCTACTACATCTCGTGGAGCGGCCAGTTCGAGCAGATGCAGGCGGTGCGCAGCCGCATGCGCCTTATGCTGCCGGTAACGCTGCTCGTGATCTTCCTGCTGCTCTATTTCAACTTCGGCCGCGCGCGCGAAACACTGATCGTCATGCTGTCGATGCCCTTCGCCCTGGTGGGCGGCGTGTGGTACATGCACATCCTCGGCTACAACATGAGTGTGGGCACGGCGGTGGGATTCATCGCCCTGTCCGGGCTCGCCGTGGAAACGGGCGTGGTGATGCTGTTGTTCCTGAATCTGGCCCTCGACGAGGAGCATCGGCGTGGGGGCGCGCTCACGCCGGAACGACTGGACGCCGCCATCGTACACGGTGCCGTGATGCGCGTGCGTCCCAAGCTCATGAGTGTGGGAACCACCATCCTCGGACTGGTTCCGCTCATGTGGATGACCGGTGCGGGTGCATCGGTGATGAAGCGCATGGCGGCGCCCATGATCGGCGGCCTGGTATCGAGCACGTTTCTCACCCTGATCGTAATTCCGGCCATCGTTGTCCTGATTCACCGCCGCAACCTGAGGGAGGAACCATCAAAATAGACGGTTGTAGAAATCAATTCGAGAGGCCATACTATGTTCACTCATTCGTGTCGGGCCCGCCCGGCACCTGCTTCACAGGAGAAAATCATGAAACGGACACTGCTGCTTTCGTTTGCGCTGGTTGTGGCTCTGACGGCCGTCGCCATCGCCGACGACATGAAAACGGACAAGAAGGACGCCAAGGCCACCGTCACCCTCACCGGCGAAGTGCTCGACATGTACTGCTACATGTCGCACCCGGAAACCGGCGTTGGCGCCGAGCATGCTAAGTGCGCCAACTCGTGCATCGAGCGCGGGCTGCCCATCGGCTTTCTCGCCAGCGACGGCACCGTGTATCTCATCATTGGTTCGGATCACAGCCCCGCCAACGAAATGGTGAAGGGCTGGGCCGGAAAGCCCTCGATGATCACCGGCACCGTCGTCGAGCAGAAGGGCATGAAGGCCATCGATATCACTGGCATCTCCGAGGTCAAGGGTTAGTCGCTCCTGCCTCGGAGCGTGGGCGCGGCGGGATTGGGCAAGGGCACGTATCGTATAGCAACCCCGTCGCGTTCACATCGCCGGGCCCCCGGTTGTTTTACAATTCGCTGTAAATGCTGTAAACTCATTCGTTGACCGACCGCATCCCGAGGTGAACGAATGAAAAGACTCTGCCTGTTCGGCGCAATGGCCCTCGCGGTCGGGCTGTACGCCACTCCCACCCTCGCCGGCTACCTCATCATCCAGACCGATCCCAACCTGGACTACGCGAGTGCCAAGTGCCTCAACTCAGCCGCCGAGGTGGACGTGTACTTCATATACGTTCCACAGCCCGGAGATCCCGCCGTGCGTTGGATCCAGTTTGCCGCACCCACGCCCACCGGCTGCGTTTCCATCGGGTCGCGCAAGGACATCCCCGTACTGACGAAGTCGGGCGATTCGTCGGTGGATATCCTGGTGGATCTGGGCTGCTCACCCGTTACCACGCACCTGCTGACCGTGCGCCTGTCGAATGTGGTGGTTTCCGGCGATTGCTGCGGCTGGCGCCCGCTCAACACGCACGGGGGCACGAGCATCGACGCGTGGGATTGCGACGGGAACCTGGTGCTGCTGCAGTCGCGCGGGGTGTGGTTCTCCACCCAGCCCTGCGCGTTCGTGGCACCGCACACGCCTTCGCCCGCCGACGGTGAGACCATCGGCGCGCTCGAGACGGACCTTGAATGGCAGAGCGCCGGTGGTCCCGAGTGCGGCCTGGGCGACGTGTTGATCCACAATCTCTACTTCGGCACCGACCCGGACGCGCTCATCGAGCACGTCGACGCCGGCTCGCCGTACCCCGTGAGCAACCTCCTCCCAGGCACCACCTACTACTGGCGCGCCGAGGCCACCACCTACAACAACGCGGGGCCGTACCCGGGACCGTTGTGGTCGTTCAGCACGCCCCAGGCCACCGGCACCGAGCAGACCACCTGGGGAAGAATTAAATCGCTCTTCCGGTGAACGCACCGGTATCGTTCACGCCATCATGATGCCCGCAACCACAGAGGTGGACACCGGCCTGCGCCGTGTGCTGGGGCGTGTGAGCGCCACCAACATCGTGATCGGCGCCATTATCGGCGTCGGTATCTTTTTTACGCCTACCAGTGTGGCGCGTATTGCCGGCAACGGGCAGCTGGCGCTGTGGACGTGGGCCGTGGGCGGTGTAGTGGCGCTGCTGGGCGCGCTCACCTTTGCCGAACTCGGCGGCATGTACGGGCGCACCGGCGGGCAGTACGACATCCTGCGCGATTCCTACGGCCCCCTGGTGGCGTTCTGCTTTGTCTTCTGCAACTCCACCGCCATCGTGGCCGGTGGCGTGGCCATCATCTCCATGGTGTGCGCGGAGAATCTCGCGACGCTCGTTGCCGGTGGCACTCCCGCCGCGCCGGTGGTGGCGGCCCTGGCGGTGGCGCTGATCGCCCTTCTCGCGTGCGCCAACTTCATCGGCGTGCGCTGGGGTGCCGCCATCCAGAATGTCACCGTTTTCGCCAAGGTGGCGGCACTGGCGCTGATCGCACTGCTGGCTGCGTTCGCCGGGCGCCACGCGGGCGACGTTTCCGCGACCGTGCAGACAACCACCGCGGCGAGTCCCTGGATCGCACTGCTGTTCGCCGGGCTCGTGCCCGCGCTGTTTGCGTACGGTGGCTGGCAGCACGTGCTGTGGATGGGCGGGGAGGTGAAGGACCCGCGTCGCAACCTGCCGTTCGCCATCGTGGTGGGTGTACTGGTGGTGATGGTGGTCTACCTGTCGGTCAACTGGGCGTATTTGCATTTGCTGGGCTACGCGGGTGTGAGCGGGAGCCGCGCGCTCGCGTCCGACGCGGTGTCGGTGGTGTGGCCGCGCGTGGGCGCGCGCTTTGTTGCCGGGGCGGTGGCGCTGTCTGCGTTTGGTGTGCTCAATGAGCAGATCCTCGCCGGGCCACGGCTGCTGTTCGGCATGGCGCGTGACGGACGGTTCTTCTCACCATTCGGCCGCGCGCACCCGCGCTTTGCCACGCCGGGCCTCGCCATCCTTCTCATGACGGCACTCGCGGTGACACTGGTTTTGGTGGCGGGAAAGAATGGCATCGACCGCCTGCTCACCGGCGTGGTGCTGGTGGACGCGGTGTTCTTTGCGCTCACGGGTGCCGCACTCATTGTCTTGCGCGTGCGACAGCCAAACGCCGACCGCCCCATGCGCGTGCCGTTCTATCCGCTTGTGCCGGCGCTGTTTGTGCTTCTCGAAGCGGCCATCATCCTGGGCGCATTCCAGATCGAAGCCAACCGCGCGGCGGCCTGGATCGGCGTGATCTGGGTGGGGGTGGCGCTGGCATGCTACTGGCTCTTCTTCCGGCGCAAGATCGCGCTCGATTCCTCCGCCGCGGAGAGTTAGGTTGAAGCATGAACCTTCCTTATCCTCAGACCCGCAAAGATCGCTGGAGCGATCTTGTCCGGGGTGCCGCAATGGCGGCGTTCATCGTTATTCCCCCTGCATTGACGACCCCGATTGCCCGGGATGCAACCCTCGCCACCGCCATGCGCGACGGGGACGCCGCCTTCCGGGTGTTCGACAACGAAACCGCGCGCCTTTGTTACGAACGCGCGTTCGCAATCGATTCCACCCGCTGCGACGTTCTCTGGAAACTCGCGCGGTCGAACATCGACTGCGGAATGGTTGCGCCGCGCGACGACAGGCCCCGGTGGTTCGCTTCCAGCGAGCGGCTGACGCGACGGTGCGTCTCGTTGTACCCCGACTCCTCGGAGGCGCATTTCTTTCTGGCCGTTGCCATCGGCCAGATGACCAAGGTGGTGGGCAACAAGCGCCGCATCGAGCTTTCCAGGGAGGTCAAGGGTGAGGCGGAGACAACGCTCTTGATCGATCCAGCCCACGCCGGCGCCATGCATATCCTGGGGCGGTGGAACTACGAGGTGGCGGGCCTGGGATGGTTCTCGAAGATGGCCGCAAAGATTGTCTACGGCGGTGTTCCACCCGGTGCAAGCTACCAGCAGGCGAAGGAGTGGTTCGAGAACGCCATCGCCGAGCGGCCCGATATGCCGCTCAACCATCTGTGGCTCGGTGAAACGCTGATCAAGCTGGACGACTACGCCGGCGCGCGCCAGGCGCTGCAGGTATGCCTCGACCTCGACGATGTGCTCTGGGACGACAGTCACACCAAGGCCCAGGCACGGAAGAAACTCCACGACATCCAGGGCAGGAAATGACGGCGCTGGGCAGCCGGCTTCGCCTGTCGATTGGCCGACACCCCGTTCCGCGACGACCCACGTCCTAAGCGCAACCTGCGCGCCGTGTTGCGCGCGCCCCCCATCGCCGCGCCCATCCCCGCCCCGCGTGCGGTGGCGAAGCGCCTGTCTGTGTACCTCGCGTAATGCCAACAAGATAGACCGTCCGGGCCCGCTGGCCCGGTCTATGCCATAGCCAGGCCATCGCGGGGTGGCTGTGCGGGGGTGTGACGGGAGGTGGAGGACGTGGCGACAACGAGATTCATGCGCGCGGCTCATGGGCGTGCAGCGCTGGTGATGTGGAGCTTCATTGCGCTGGCGCTCATGGTGCCCGCGTGCGCGGAACGAACCAACGACACCGACACGGAGAACCCGGTCATTGTGACCGGACGCGGCATTGAGATTACAAACCTGGAACGGGACGAGACCCGGCGGACCGTCGTGGCAACCGTGACGCAACACGGTATCGAGCGGCGCCTGACCCTTGCTCCGCTGCCCGACGGTCCGTCGCCGGGACTCGTGGCGACCCTCGACGACAACGGGTCATTCTATGAACTGTCCATCGCGGTCGACGAACGCTCCGGCGTGCTGCGGATACGCGAACGCACCGCGATCGACGAAATGGCGATGGTATTTCGCGAGCACAACGGGCGCGTGTACGAGTCGTACGACATCAACGGCGAGCACTTGTCCGTCGACTATCCCGCGCTGGAACCGGCGCAGCTCGACAAGGCAGTGGCGCGCTACCGGGCGGGTGACATCGATCTGGCGGCGTCGCCGGAACTGCGCGAAGTCGGCGCGACGCTGGCGGCGTTCGACGCGTTCTACACGCCGACCACCGCCAACACACTGCACAACAACGCGGCGGGGGATCTGCTGATCTCCGTCCTCTCCGACCCGGTGGCGGCGGGCGCCATCACGGGAGAGGACGTCACGACGCAGCGTGTCGACGGCGGGGCGCAGCGCGTGTGCTGGGCCGCCACACTGTGCACGCGCTACAAGTGCAAGATGGGTGGAATGGCGAACCCGCTGTGCACGGCGTGCGGCGGTGTCACCGCGGCGTGCCTGTTCACCGAAGTGGCCTGCTGGATTGCGGGTTGCGACTGTTGCTTCTAAGGAGGTCAACGCGATGCCGAGGATTGTGTTCTCATCGCTCGCCCTGCTGGGCTTTCTTCTTGCCGTCACCGGCTTGCTGGTGCAGCAGCGGGCCCTCAGCATGCACGGGAAACCGGACGTGCCACGCGGGGTCAGCATGAACCCCACGCGCTGGTGGCCGGCGTGGCGCCTGGCCGGAGAAATGACCAGCACCGAGGGCGTTCGCAAGTATGTGAAGGGCCTGGAGCTGGTCGACTGGGGCATGACGATGGTCTTCTTCGCGCTGGGCTACATTCTCGGCCGCTGGTAGGGGGGAGGGCGCCGGGTGGTGGTGCGGGCCGAGGCGCACCGCCACCCGTGCGCGCCAATCCATCCTCGCCGCCCACGCCGGTCGGCCACTATAATGACCGCGTGAACATCTCCGGTCGCGCACGTATCTCCGCCCTCATGCTCGCCGCCCTCACGCTGGGTGGTCTTGCCGCGTGGGGGTTCATCAACTATGCGCGCGAGCCGGAACTCACCGCCGAACTGCGCGGCTACGCGCTGGCCGAGGAACTGGGGTGCCACGGTTGCCATGGTCCGCGCGGCACGGGTGGCGTGGCCAATCCGGGGAGCCGCGACGGCGACGTGCCGGCCTGGGACGGTGGCACCGCCATGATGTTCGTGCGCAACGACGACGAGATCCGCGAGTGGATCATGGACGGAAAACCGTGGCGCCTCGCGCTGCGCGACTCGCTGGATGCGCGCCGCCGCGCAAACAGGGAACAGCGCATCCGCGACGCCTTCCCGAAAGCCGGCGAGGTGTCGCTGCACCCGCGCCCGCTCGAACCCGCCGAACTCCCGCTCACCATGCCTGCCTACCGCGACGTGATCGACGAACACCAGCTCGAGGACCTGGTGGCGTACTACAAGGCGGTGGCGGATTACACGGAGATGCCCGAGGACGCGCGTCGTGGATACCGCGCGGCGCGCTCGCTGGGATGCTTCGGATGCCACGGGCCGGGCGGGCTGCTGGGGGTGGACAACCCGCGCAGCTTCAAGGGCTACGTGCCGCCGTGGCGCGGGCCGGACTACCAGGAGCTGGTGAAGAACCACGACGAACTGCGCGCGTGGATTCTGGACGGAAACATACCGCGTCTCAACGACAACCGTATCGCGCGCTTCTTCATGCGCCGCCAGGTGGTGCGCATGCCGGCCTACCGCGGCGTCATCGCGGATTCCACCCTGGCCGAAATAGAGGGCTACATCGACTGGCTGTCGCGCGACGGCTCATAGCCGGGGAGTCGTCAGTTCTGCGGAATCACGTTCTGGCGCTGCAGCTCCGGCACCAGCTGGCCGGC
>JAOUHG010000053.1 GCA_029865265.1 Candidatus Krumholzibacteriia bacterium
CGTGGCCGTTGTCGCCATCACTGTTGTCGCCATCACTCCTGCAAGGTTTGAAATCGTTTCTACCCGGTCCGAGGAGGCCGCTGTCAATGCTGAGAATACGACCGATATTCCTCCGGGTGGGCTTTCTTGCAAGGCCGCTTGTCACCCTTCTGATCGCGCTGTCCGGCTGCTCGTCCGACGGGACGAGCCCGGCTGTGGAGACACCGAGTACGGAAACTGTGGCACGCGCGAGGATCACCTTCGAGAATCCCGCGATTCCCCCCGTCCCGATCACGGGCGTGGCGTGTTTCGGCAACGCCGTCGCCGTTTGCGGTAACGCGGGCCTTGCCGCCATCCTCGAGAACGGCACGTGGACAATCCTCGAGACCGGCGTTCTCGCGGATCTGAACACCGTCTGGGGGACATCCTCCACCAACATGTTTTTCGCCGGTGATCAGGGATGTTTCCTCCACTGGGACGGAACGAAACTACGATCGATCAACACGACAACCGACAACTGGGTCTCCATGTGGGGACGCGCATCGAATGATATCTGGCTCGTGAGTTCGTCCAGCGTGCTCCATTGGAACGGAACGACCTACACGTACTACACCGTCGACAATCTTCCCCTGCCCGGCACGTACACCGACGTCGGAGGCACCTTCGTGGACGACGTTTTCGTCACGGGGTATCAAGGGCTCTTGCACTGGGATGGCATCACCTGGTCGGAAGTGGCGACGGGCGCCGGCTCGGCGGCTCTGTTCGCTCTCGACACCGCCGGAAACGAAGTGTTTGTCGCCGGCGAGGATGTGCTCCTGCTGCACTACGACGGTGCCTCGTGGTCCTCGTTCACGGGCCCGGCCAGCTTCAATGACTTCGAGGCGGTTGCAGCCATCGGTCCCAACAACGTCTTCGCGCTGGGAGATAATCGGCTCATGTATCGATGGAATGGCACGGACTGGAATGACGTTTCCAACGCGTTCTTCGGCACCGCCTACGATTTCTACAGCGCGTGCTCGAACGGAAACAGCCTCGTTGTCGGGGGATCCAGCGGCAGTCAAGGTCCCAACGTGGCCCGGCTTACCGCAGGGGTATGGTCGGCACTGGATCAGGCGAGCGTCGGCGCCGGCAACTTCCTCAGCGTCTGGACCCTCGACGCGAACACGGCCGTCGCCGTCGGCGAGGACGGGGTCATCGCGAAGCGTGACGCCGCCGGGTGGGCGGATGTCCCGCATGGCCTCACCACAGAAGATCTCTCCGGCGTGTGGGGCACCAGTGCCAGCAACGTCTATGCAGTCGGGACGTTCGGCGTCGTTCTCCAATCCAACGGTACAGCGTGGCGGCTGGTCGACACAGGTCTGGGGTCGTCCCATCTTAACGACGTGACCGGCAACGGCCCCGATGACGTCTGGATCGTGGGGGAGCAGGCCCTGTGGCACTGGGACGGAACCGCGTGGGCCGACCGCTGGAGCGAGCTTCCGGACACGTTGTCGCGCTACTGGACGGCTTGCACCACCGGGGGCGGTGACCTTTTCCTGGCCGGTGAACGTTTGCTGCACTACGACGGGGTGTCGTGGAGCCTGTACTCGATCAAGAGCACGTCCACGGCGTCCGTCTACGACGTGTGGGCCGCTTCGTCGAGCGACGTCTGGCTGGCCGGGGAGTCAGATGTATTCCACTGGGACGGCGCCAAAACTGAAGTGCGCTGGACCTACGAATACGCCGGGTGCGGCGCGGTATCCGGCCGCTCGGGCAACAACGTCTTTGTGGGTACGTGGCTGCAGCTCATCCAGTTCGCGAACGAGTTTCCATCTGTTGTTCCTTTTCCCAATTTCGGCGCCTGCGTGTACGGCGCCAGCACCGGTATCGATGGCACGACGTATTTCGTCGGCGGAAATGGACTGATTGCGCGTGTGGACTAACAACCAAATGTATTCGGCGCGCGCGTGGGTCGCGTGCGTTCTTCTTGCGGTGGTACACGGCTGTTCGTCATCCAATAGCGATCCCGTGGCCCCGGCGCCCACGCCGGGAGGAATCCCACCGCTCACCATCACCATCGAGAACCCGGTGCCGGCGTCGGTGACGCCGCTGGGACTGGCGTGCCTGGGCGGCGGCAACCTCGCGCTGTGCTCATCCGTGGGGTTTGCGGCCGTGTATCAGAACGGCGTTTGGCGGCGGCTCGACACCGGGACCGATTCCGTGCTCGAGGCGGCGTGGGGGACGTCGGCGAGCAACGTGTATTTCGTCGGGGAAAACGGGTGCTTCCTGCACTGGGATGGCGTCGCCGTCCGGGTGATCAGCAGCGGCGTGTTCGATCATCTCAATGCGGTGTGGGGAACCTCGTCCAGTGACGTGTGGGCGTGCGGGGGGGCGTCGGTCGTGCACTGGAACGGAAGTTTCGTCACGATCTACGGGCCGCTCGATCTTCCCCTCCCCGGGCAGTATCAGTCCGTCGGCGGGTCCGCGCCCAACGACGTGTACGTGGTCGGCATGGAGGGCGTGGTCATGCACTTTGACGGCGCGGCGTGGACCGGGGTGACGACCGGCCTCGGCAACACACGTCTCAACTCCGTGTTTGTCGCCGGCAACGAGTTGTTTATCGGCGGCGACAACCTCGCACTGTGGCACTTCGACGGTGCGGCGTGGTCGGCGTTCACCGCCACCGGCGGTGCCGCCGACGACTTCGAGATCCTCGCCGGAACCGGCGCCGGTAACGTGTTCGCCTTCGGCGACAATCGTCTCATGCACCACTGGAACGGAAGTGCCTGGAGCGACGCGAGCGATCCGTTCTTTGTACCATCGGTGGATTTCGGCGCGGCGTGCGCGTTGGGGGGGTCGGTCGTGGTTGGCAATCGCTACGATTACACGACCACCAATCTGGCCGCCTTCGACGGCTCCTCGTGGGCGGCGCTGGGTTCTTCCAGCGTGGAGGTCTTCGATTTGCGCGACGTGTGGACGTTCGATGAGAACCGCGCCGTCGCGGTGGGCGATGGTGGTGTCATCATCGAACGCAACAGGGGCGGTTGGTCGGATGTCGTGCACGGTTTGACCGGGGACGATCTGCACGGCGTGTGGGCATCGAGCCCGAGCGATATCTATGCAGTGGGTAACCAGGGTGTCGTGCTCCACAACAACGGCACCGCATGGTCGGTGGTGAACACGGGACTCGGGACAGCGTCGCTCTACGCCGTGGCGGGGAGTGGTGCCAACGACGTGTGGGTCGCCGGCATCACGGTGATGTGGCACTGGAACGGCGCCACCTGGACCGAGTATCGCGACGCGTTGCCCACCACCTTCGGCGAATACGTCGCCATCTACGTCACGCCGGGTGGCGATGTGTACGCGGGCGGCAATGATCTCCTGCACTTCGACGGAACAACCTGGACCGGCATTCCCATCAAGTTCGGCGCGACCAAGGTCGTCGACATGTGGGGCACGTCCGGGAGCAACATCTGGATGGCGGGCACGAGCGGGTTTCTGCACTGGAACGGGACCGGTTTCGAGTTCTACGGGGTAGGCTACGACAACGAGGCGACGGCGATCACGGGCGGTGGCGCGGCGGGAGTCTTAGGGATCACGCTCGACGGGATCGCGCGGCTGGGCGCGGGCGGTGGCGCGCTGCTTCCGTTTGCCGCGGGTGAGCGGATCAACGGGGCGGGAACCGGCTCGGATGGAACGACCTACCTCGTGGGTGGCACCGCAACGGTGGTGCGAGTGGAACCCAGGTAGACACCCGGGATTCCGTGTCCAGGTTATACGGCCGTCGTCGCCATTACCTCTGAAGAACCTCCGGGGCATGCCGTCCCGCGGGACCAGGGAGGCCACCATGAAGTCCATCTTTCTCAATCGTTTCCAGAATGCCGCGATCGCCGCCTGCGTGCTGGCGGTCGCGGTCCTCTCCAGTTGTTCCAGCGACAGCGGACCGGTGGCGAGTTCACCGATCAACAAGCCAGGTATCGCGCGGCCGACTGTCACGTATGAAAATCCGCTGCTGCCACCCGTCCGCATCGAAGGCCTGCAGTGCTTCGCCGGCGGCGGGGTCGCGGTGTGTTCGAGTTCGGGTTTCGCGGCGCTCCGCCCGCAGGCCAACCCGTGGAAGGTCCTGAACACGGGCCGGTCCGTGGATCTCAACGCGGTGTGGGGAACCTCGGAAAGCGACTTTTACATCGTTGGCGATCAAGGGTGCTTCCTGCACTGGGACGGCACAGGATTCACGGACATCGATATCGGTACGCAAGACATGCTTCTGGACGTGTGGGGAGCTTCGGCGAGCGACATTTGGATTTCCGGCCAAAACATACTCGTGCACTGGGACGGTGCCACGGCCACGACGTTCCCGTCGTCCAGCCTGCCCGGCTCTGGTCCCTACTACGGAATCGGCGGGTCGTCATCGGCCAACGTGTACGCCGTCGGCTCGCAGGGGCGTGTCCTCCATTGGGATGGCGCCTCGTGGTCACTCGTCACAACGGGGTTGGGAACCCCACAGCTCAACTCGGTCTACGTCTTGCCCAACCAGGTGTTTATCGCGGGAGACGACCGGGTGTTGTGGCATTTCGATGGCACCTCGTGGGCATCATTCACGGCAACGAGCGGCGGCGCCAGCAATGACTTCGACGTCGTATCGGGTACCGGCCCCAACCGCGTTTTTGCGTTCGGCGAGGATGCCCTCATGTACCGGTGGGATGGAACGGCGTGGAACGACATTTCGGACCCGTTCTTCAGCACGTTTCAAGATCTCTCCGCGGCATGTGTATTGGGAACGCGTGTTGTGGTCGGCGGGTCCTACAGCGCCGGGAGCACGAACGTCGCCACCTTCGATGGCACGGCGTGGGCGGCCCTCGAGCCGTCATCAGTGACGGACGCAATCCTCAACGATGCCTGGACGTTCATGCGTGACAACGCCTACGCAGTTGGCGACGCCGGGACCGTTCTGCATCGTGACGCGACGGGCTGGTCCACTGTTCCTCACGGGCTCACCACCGAGCGTCTCAAGGCAGTGTGGGCATCCAGCCCCGCCAACGTGTACACGGTCGGCGAACTCGGAACGGTGCTGCAGTACAATGGCAGCTCCTGGTCGATTGTCAACACGGGCCTCGGGACCGCGACGCTCTATGACATTTTTGGGAATCGAGCCGATAACGTCTGGACCATCGGGTCGAACGCACTGTGGCACTGGGACGGCGCCACGTGGACCGACCACTGGGGCGAACTTCCGGAATCCGGCGCGTTCTTGAACCACGTCTATGTGACACCCGGCGGAGACGTGTTTCTGGCCGGCTCCGACGACTTCGTACACTTCGACGGTACCACATGGACCACGGTGCCGATCAAGATGCCCATCGTGTTCATCCTGACGATGCTGGGCGTATCGGATGACGATGTCTGGCTGAGCGACATCCAAGTCGGTGTGCTGCGCTGGAACGGCCACGACTTCGAAGTGCGCTGGCCGGGCCGTGAGCAGGAATACGTGCTCGCGGGTCGGAGCGCCAACAACGTGCTGGCCGCGTCGTACGGCGAACTGGTCCAGTTCGCGGCCGGGATTCCCAACGTGACGCCGTTTGTGACTGGAAGCAGCGTGATCAGCGGGCACACCGGGGAGGACGGCACCACCTACTTCGTCGGGTACAACGGGGTTGTCGCGCGCGTCGAGTAACACGTGCTCGCCAGGGGCGCAAAAAGAAAGAGCCGGCTTTCGCGATGGCCCGTCGCGGAAGCCGGCCCGTGAACTGCGATCCCGCCTGCGGCGCGGCGCCTACCGGCCGATCACCATCTTGCGCGTGTGCGTCTCACCGGCGGCGTTCACGCGGTAGAAGTACACGCCGCTTGCGAGCAGATCCCCGTTGTCGTTGCGCCCGTCGAACTCCACGTCGCGCCAGCCCGCCGGCAGTTGGCGCACGGTACCGCGCGATGTCCCAAAGGGGCGTCAAATTTCCCGCGGTCAGAAATGGTTGTGCATCTGGCGTTCCGGGGCGACCGAGTCGCACGATGACGGGAGCGGGGCACTCCGAGTTTGACACATCCATTCAAACCGCGTACACTCAATGCCTCGCTCGCCCCGAAGCCTGCACCCCGGCCGCAGTCAGGGTTTCCCGCTATGAGTCACATTCAGCTATTCGGCATCGCGTTTGTTGCGATGGTGTTTGCGTCTACCGCGCCGCAGGCGACCACGCGCCTGGTGAAGCCCGACGGTACAGGTATCGCGGCCACCATCCAGGCCGGCGTGGACGCCTCCGCTCCCGGTGACACCGTACTGCTGGCTCCCGGGACGTTTACCGGGCCCGGTAACCGCGACGTGCGCTACAACGGCAAGGCGATCACCATCACATCGCAGAATGGTGCGGCCGCGACCATCATCGACTGCCAGGGTCTGGGGCGCGGATTCATGTTTGTCAATAACGAGACCGCCGGTTCGCGGCTCTCCCATGTCACCATCAAGAACGGCAACGCGGGCCAGGGGGGTGCGATCTACGCCCAGATTGCCAAGCCCACTATCACCGACAACATCATCACGAACAACACCGCGTTCTACGACGGTGGTGGGATCTTCGTGTTCGGTGCGATCGCGGGCGCAAGCCAGATCGCCCGCAACACCATCACCGGGAATACCGTGACGGGAGGAGGTACGCTACGCGGCGGCGGCATCTGGACCAACTCCATCACGCACATCATCGCCGACAACTTCATCTCGGGGAACAGCGCCGACCAGGGCGGCGGCGTTTGGCTCGGCGGTGGCGGGGACAACCAGTTCAACAACAACGTCGTCACCGGCAATAGCGCCGGAACGGAGGGCGGCGGCGTGTACGTGAACGGCCAAAGCCCCACCGTCAGCGGCAACACGATCACGGACAACAGCGCCGGTAGCAGGGGCGGCGGGATCTTCGTGACCTCCTCCGAAGCACTCTTCGACGACTGCCTCATCGCCAACAATTCTGCCGGTCTTCTGGGCGCCGGCGTGTATGCTCGGACCGGTGCGCCGACGTTTCGCAACATCACGCTAGCGGGAAACACCGGGACCGGTGCTATCATCGTCTTCTCGAGCGACCTCTCCATCGAACGATCGATCATCGCGTTCAACAGCGGTGCCGCGATGTTGTGCTTCAGCGGCAGCGCGGCGACCGTATCGTGCTCGGACTTTTACGGCAACATGAACGATGCGATCTGCGGGGTGGACGCTGGGCAGAATTTTTCGATCGATCCGTGGTTCTGCAACGCGGCCGTGGGCGATTACAGGATCTCGTCGGACTCGCCAGCGACGGCCGCGAACAGCCCGTGCGGACTTCTGGTGGGCGCACTCCCGCCATGCGATCCGACCGGTGTCGGGGACGACGCACCGGGTGCGCGTGTCTCGTTGTTCCAGAATTTTCCCAACCCGTTCAACCCGGCCACCACGATTCGGTATCGTCTGGGAGATCCGGGGGGGCATGTGACGCTCGCGATTCACGATGTGACGGGACGGTTGGTGCGGATGCTGGTGGACGAACAGCAGGGCCCGGGCGCACGGGCGGTGCGGTGGGATGGACGCGACGACCGCGGCTCTGCGGTCGCGTCCGGGGTGTATTTCTATCGGGTCACGGCGCCGGGGGTGAGTGAGGCGAGGCGGATGGTGCTGTTGAAGTAGTGTGCCGCCGTGCTACCCTTTCTGTGTGTGGTCGCATTCCCTACTGGAGTTTGCGACCTTCCGGATCCTGTCAGCCTCGGCCGCGAGATCCACCTCCTCTTCTGCGCAAACCATCGACTGCGGGTGTGACAGCTTCCAAGTCGGCGGATCGACCTACCTGGTGGGCAACACGGCAACGCTGGTGCGGGTGCAGCCCCGATAGACTCCATTACCGGAGCTAGAACTTGCCGAAAGACTCCGTGCAGTCGAAGAAGACCGCGCGCTGGGTGCCGTTGTTGAGTTCGATGACGAAGGTGTCGATTTCGCGGCCGCCGAAGATCTCGTGGGCGTGCGAGACGAGTTTCCAGGCGGCGTCCTTGTCGCCGAACTTCTGGACCAGCCACGAATACGCGGCGTAGGTGCCCTCGAGTTCGGTTTGCGCGCCGCGGACGACGATCGCGCCCTTCATGGTATTGCCGTCGCCACCCTCGAATCGTATCTCGTGCTGCTTCATCGCCAGCCCCTTTCAGCTGTTGGTGGCGGGTATTCTACCGCGTCCGAACTGCCGGCGGCAATCGCATAGCGTGGACCGCTGCCGCCATTCCGCCCGCCCGTCACTTGATGAGGACAACAACGTGTCGGCGGCGACGGCGTGATTGAAGAAACAGGTGACCCAGCACTCCACGCAGCCCAGCGAGTCTCCGGGCGTATCCGCCACGGCGACCGCTAGAGCCGTTCGCATAGTCACTCGCTCCTTGCAAGGGGGCGAGTGTCCGATTATCAGTTCTTCAGAATACCTCCGACATCCCCAGGAACACACCCCACGAATCATCACGGCCCCACGCCATGTCCACGGTGAGATTGGTATCGGCGCGCTTGTTGAACTTGATGCGCAACCCGATCCCGCCTCCCGGATCCGATTTTCCGAACGTTTGTGATTCTGGATTCGTGGTCGCCGTGAGATTCGCAAATACCACCGCGCCCCACAGGCCGTCCCGCGTGAGCGAAAAGCGGTACTCGGTCTCGAAGTAGATCTGATTGGCGCCGCGGATGCGTCCCTGCAGGTAGCCGCGCGCGCCGCGGCCATAGGTGTCCCATCCATCCGCGGGCAGGTTGAGATAGGGGGCCGGGCCGAAGGTAAACCACGTGTACAGCCAGAATGCCAGCACGTTCTTGCCGTGCTTGGGAACGTGGGGATACAACCGCATCTCCGCCCACATCTCCTGCCAGTTCTTGTCCGAACCCACAAACGTGGTGTAATTACGGAAACTCATGGCCAGGTAATAGCCCATGGATGGGTTCACCAGGTTGTCGCGCGTGTCGCCGAGCACGTTGATCGAAAGGCCAGACGCTACCGTGCGCGAGACCTCGCCACGGCTGTAAAGCGTGAACGGCGTTTCTTCTCCCTGTTGTGCGCGTTGATCAACAATGTTGTTGAACTCGTCGTAGTGATAACCAAGCCCCACGAACACTGGTCCGCTGGTCACCCGGTAGAAGGTGGCGTACGCGCGATAGAGCGCGAAGTTCATCGGATACTCCTGCTGATTCGACGACACCGGGCCCAACCCCCACGTGGAGCGCTCGGTATCGAGATATCGAAAATCCAACTTGAGAAGGGTATTGCCGGACTTGCTGAACACGTCACCCCGCACCTGTGCCTGAATCTGGCCGGTGGTAGATGCGTTGCCCGAAACCGACATGGAGGAGTAACGCGCGTCGGGTGAACCGCGCTGCCCCGCGCCGGTCGCCATCACCCCCAGCGCCACCCCGTAGACGGGGTTGTAGCTGAAGGTGGGCAGCAGTGCCCACGAGAGCCCGGTTTTCGTGGTTGCACGGATCTGGGTCTGGACGTCCTTCCGGAAGATCACGTCGAAGATGTCGCGCTGGGGGACTTCCGACGTGGCTGTGGTGTCGGTCACCGACGGGCTCGCCTGCGGGTACCCCTGACTAAAGCCGTCCGTGACGCGGGACCCGGAAGTCACGAGCATGGCGCTGGCCAGGAAGAGGGCAAACTTCATTGCAGGCGGATGCTAGGGCATGAAACCGTTTTCTTCAATGATCTACCGCGTCCCTCAGTAGCGTCGGGAGACGCACGTCGGCCCTATCTGTTTGCCCGGAGTCACGTCGGCCCCCTTCCCGCCCCGGCCGTTCCGGGGTATCATCCCCGTGCAGCCGCCCGTTCCATCCAACCCGAGGAGAGAGCAATGCCCAGGACCCCCACCATCTCCGTGCGCGGCGTGGGAAACGTCAGCGTCCCGCCCGACCGGACCGTGGTTTCGTTCGACATCTCCACCATGGACATGGACTATTCCAGGAGCGCCAGCGACCTCAACGAGCGCGTGGCCACGCTGCGCGCAGGCCTCAAGAAGTCCGGCATCAAGCCCGAGGACCTCAAGACCACGAGCTTCAGCATCGACCCGCACCACGAGTGGCGCGGCAAGGACGAGAACCGCCGCCAGGTCTTCCTGGGGTGGGTGACGCGCCACCGCATGAAGATCGAACTGCCCATCGACCGCGAGCTGCTGAACAAGGCGTTCGCGGCGATTGCCTCCGACGAGGTGAAATCGTCCATTGAAATCTCGTTCGACGTGAGCGACCGCGACGCGCTGCGCACGAAGATCCTCGAGGAAGCCACCCGCGTGGCGTGCCGCAACGCGGAGACAATGGCTACCGCCGCGGGATGCAAACTGGGACGCGCGCTCAAGATCGAGTACGGCTGGTCGGAGTTGCGGATCTCTCCGCTGCGCTATGAGCGCAATCTGATGATGTCGCTCGAAGCCGACGCCACCCCGGATATCGAACCGGATGACATCGACGCGAGCGACTCGGTGACCATTCTGTTCGAATTGTTGTAATCGCGCTTGCGCCTTTGCTATAGTCGCCACATTCCGCTGCCGCCGTGAGGTCCCAACGAGCCGCGAGGAGGGTCCATGTCCGAGTTCAAGCCGTACGTCCCCGCCAACCAGGAGCTCACCGATTTCACCGTCCGCACGGTGGTGCTGGGTGTGATCCTGGGCGCGCTCTTCGGGAGCGCCAACGCCTACCTGGGCCTGCGCGTGGGGCTCACCATCAGCACGTCCATCCCGCTCGCCGTGGTGTCGGTGGCGGTGTTGCGGCTGCTCACCCCCGTGTTCGGCAAGACCAACATCCTCGCGTGCAACATCTCGCAGACCGCCGGATCGGCCAGCTCGTCGCTGGCGTCGGGCATCATCTTCACGATTCCCGCGCTGTTCATGTGGGGCTACGAGCCCTCGCTGCTGCAGATTACGATGCTCGCCGTGTGCGGCGGTGTGATGGGCGTGTTGCTCATGATTCCGCTGCGCCCGTACCTGATTGTGAAGGAGCACAAGACACTCCCCTACCCGGAAGGAACCGCGGCAGCGGAGGTGCTGATGGCGGCCTCGGGCGGCGGCTCCACCGCGAAGAACGTCTTCGTCGGGCTCGGCCTGGGCGCCGTCTACAAGGGGCTCATCAACCTGCTCTACCTGTGGCCCGACGTGGTCGAGGCCAGGCTGCCCTTCATCCGCAAGGCGGTGGTGAGCATGTCCACCACGCCGGCGCTGCTGGGCGTGGGCTACATCCTGGGCCGTCGCATCGGCGCTATAATGGTGGGCGGCGGGCTCCTCTCCTGGGTGGTGATCATTCCCTTCATCGCCTACAAGTACGGCGACGCCGCCATCTGGGACACCACGCTCGCGTATCTGCGCGCCAAGGGACTCGACCCCTCCATTACCACCATCGGCGAGTTGTCGCCGGGCAGGATCTGGGACGCCTACATCCGCATCATCGGCGCGGGCGCGGTGGCCGCGGCCGGCATCATCACGGTGATCAAGTCGATACCCACCATGGCGCAGTCGCTCAGAATCGGCGTCAAGCAGTTGCGCACGAGCGCGGCGGAACTGAACACCGGCGTGCTGCGCACGGAGCGCGACCTGCCGTTGAGCGTGGTGCTCATTGGCATCGCCGTGATCATCGCACTGGTGACGTTCGTTCCCGGCATCATCGGGTCGCACACCGGACTGGTGATGCGCTTTGTGGCCTCGCTGGCCATTGCGATCTTCGCGTTCTGTTTCGTGACCGTGTCGTCGCGCATCGTGGGTATGATCGGTGTCACCTCCAACCCCACTTCCGGCATGGCGATCGTCACCCTGCTCGGCACGGGCGCCATCTTCTGGGCGCTGGGCTGGACGGATCTCACCGGAAAGATCACCGCGCTCACCATTGGAACCATTGTGTGCGTGGCGGCATCGATTTCGGGAGATATTTCACAGGACCTCAAGTGCGGCTACATCATCGGTGCCACGCCGCGCAAACAACAGACCGCGGAGCTGATCGGCGCGGCGGGGTCCGCGTTCTTCGTGTGTCTGTCCGTATTCTACCTGGGCAAGGCGTACGGCTTCGGGAGCGACGCACTGCCCGCGCCGCAGGCCACGCTCATGAAGACGGTGCTCGACGGCGTTCTGGGCGGTAACCTGCGCTGGGATCTGGTGGGCGTGGGGGCCGCGTTCGCGGTGCTCATGCTGATTGTGCGCATTCCGCCGCTGCCGTTCGCGGTGGGCATGTACCTGCCACTCGAGACCATGACGCCGGTGTTCGTGGGCGGTTTGATCCGCCACTTCGTGGACCAGCGCTACCCGGTGCGCAAGGACGAGCAGGGCAAGGAACAGGGCGTGCTGCTGGGTTCGGGCTTCATCGCCGGCGAAGGACTGATGGGTGTGGTGGTGGCGGTGATCGCAGTGGTGATCTCGCGGACTCCGAAGTACGGCGTGATTCACTATCCCGGCGAGTGGATGGGACAGGTGGTCTCGTTGCTCGCGTTCACCGCGCTGGGCTGGTACCTCATGCGGGTGGCGGCCAAGGGGCGGCGGGCGTAGGCGCTACGCCGCGAACATCGCCTGCAGTGAGTTGAGAATCGTCTCCACGGTTCGCGGCGACAGCCGGCCCAGTCGGCGCGTGACCCGCGCGCGGTCCACGGTGCGAACCTGATCCAGCACCACGAATCCGGACTTCCCCTGGAAGCGGCAGGCAATGCGGAATGGATACGCATGCCCGCCCGAAGTCATGGGTGCGACGATGAACGTGGGCATGCGCTCGTTGAGGACATCGGGAGAAACCACCACGCACGGGCGCGTCTTGCGGATCTCGCCACCCCGCCCGTGACCGAGGCTCACCAGGATCACGTCGCCGCGCCTCGCCCCGGGCGTCACCACTCCCACTCCTCATCGTCAAAACCGGTCGGCGCGGGCTCTTCAATCAAATAGTCTTCGCGGCG
>JAOUHG010000054.1 GCA_029865265.1 Candidatus Krumholzibacteriia bacterium
CCGCGTCGCGGCCGGGGTCTACTTCTGTCGAACCACCACGGACACGCGTTCCTCAGTCATCAAGATGACCGTGCTGCGTTAGCTGCTCCCTGATGGTATTCCACTGCCGGCGCCAAGAAGCACGGAGAGAAGGCGATGGCGGCGTGGATCAACGCGCTCGCCGACAACCCCGACCTCAACACCGCCTCGCAAAAAGCATTTGGCGAAAGTTACGACGCACTGCTCAACGAATCGATGGCCTGGGCGGCTATCGAAGCGTCGCCGTGACGTGGTGCTCTGCTACCCCAGCGTCTCCGTGATTGCGTCGCCGAGTTGTTCCAGGCGCTGCTCCAGCGTGCCGGTGATGCCGGCGGAGATGCGCAAGAGCCCCGGCGAAATCCCCGCGCGCTCCAGATCCTCAGGGCTCATCTCGCTCGAGGTCGAACTCGCCGACACCGACATTAGAGTATCCGTAAAGCCCAGGCTCACCGCGATGAATCCGAACTGCCGCTTGTTCTGCAGGTACTCCATGAAGCGGTTCGCCCGCTCCACCGTCTTCAAGTCCAGCGAGAAGAGACCGCCCCAGCCGTAGCCCTCGTTGCGCAGGCCCGCCAGCCGCTGGTGGTGCGGGTGCGTCTTCAGGCCCGGGTAGTGCACGCGCACGCCGCGGCTCTCACACAACTCCGCCATGGCCAGCGCGCGCCGGCTGTGCTCGGCCACGCGCACGCCCAGGTGCGGCAGGCGCGTGCTCAGCTCGAAGGCGAGGCGCGGGTCCATGGTGGGGCCGAGCAGCATGAGCGCCCCGCTGGTGACGTCCATCATGCTGGAGATGAACTCCTTGTTGCCGCACACCACGCCCGCGATCATGTCCGACGATCCGCTGATGTACTTGGTCATGCTGTGGATCACCACATCCGCGCCGTGGAGCGCGGGGGTCACGATGAGCGGGGAGAAGGTGTTGTCCACCACCAGCGCCGCGCCGTGCTTATGCGCAATCTTCGCCAGCGCCGGCAGGTCGGCGATCTCGAGGGTGGGGTTGGCCATGGTCTCCACGTACAGCACGCGCGTCTGCCTGGTGAACGCCTTCTCCACCGCCGCGAGATCGTTGATGTCCACGAAGGTGGTGCGCTCGCCCGAGCGCTCGGGGAGGAAGTTGTGCAGCAGCGCGTAGGTGCCGCCGTAGAGCGTGTCGCTCGCCACCACGTGCTCGCCCGCCTTGCACAACTGAAAAATGGTGGCGGCGATGGCGCTCATGCCGCTGGCCGTGCAGTACGCGAACTCGGTGTTCTCCATGGCGGCCAGCTGGCGCGCCAGCGCGTACACGGTGGGGTTGTAGTGGCGGCCGTACAGGTAGCAGCCCGCGTTGTCGGGGCCGAGCAGGCCGTGAAAGATGTCTGGCATCACGGATGCCTTCATTACGGTGAAGGTGGTGCTCACCTCCACGGACATGTTCACACCGCCGTGCTCGCCAAACTCGTGGCGGATGGCGGCGATGGATCGCATGGGATCGAAACTGGACACGGTCATCTCTCCTTGCGCGGCCACCAGGTTACCCAGCGCCGGCGCGGAACCAGCAGCCGCGCCATGAACAGCCCCGTCACCAGGGCCACGCCGGTCATGATCATTGTAAACGCAGTCTGCAGCCCGGACACGGCGTCGCGCGCCAGCATGTCCGTGATGCTCTGAAAGCCCACGCTGCCCGGCACCAGCATGATGATACCGGGCGTGGACGTGACCACGGAAGGGCGGTCGAAGTTGCGCGAGTAGAGCCCGCTGGCGATGCCCACCAGCATGGCCCCCACGAAGGCGCCCGTCTCCACCCCCAGCAGTTGTGCCCCCACGCGCGCGCCCACGAAGGCCAGCGCGCACACCCCCAGGATCCAGACGATGTCGCGCGGCGAGGCCTGGAAGAGCACCACGAACGAGAGCGATGCCATCAGGACGGCAATCGCCGTGGTCCACGCGGGCAGCGCGATGGGTGCGGCCGCCGCCACCGTGCCGAACACCGCCGCGCCCGCCTTCAACCCCACCGCCACGCCGAAGCCGATGGACATGAACAGCGTCGCCGCCGCCATGAGGCGCGAGGTGCCGGAGGAGAGGTGCTGGGTGGCGAGTTCGCTGATGGCGATGGTGAGGGTGAGGCCGGGGAAGAGCACAATCAGGCCGCCGGCCATGGACACGTACGCCGAGGTGGGTGCGAGCACCACCGCGGCCATGGATGCGAGCACGCCGGCGACGAACGCGGCCACCGGTTCGAACAACCGGAAGCGCGCGTCGCGCACCGAGAGCAGCGCCAGTACGCCGGTAATGAAACCGATGACGCCGCACACGCACATCTCGCGCCAGCCGCCGCCGAAGAAGCGCGCGGAGGCCGCGGACACCACCGCGGTGGCGAGCACGCGTGTCTTGCCCTTGAAGCGCGGCGGCTCGCTGCGGATGGCGTCGATGGTGGCCGAGGCTTCGGCGGCGCTCACCTCACCGTCGGCGATGCGGCGCGTGAGCTGGTCGAGGCGCGAGAGCTTGTCGAGGTTCACCGAACCGGGCTCAACGCGGATGAGCATGGTCTCGTCGTGGTCGGCGGTTTCGAGCGCGGCGAAGATGGCGGTGGGGGTGGCGAAGAACTCGCCGCGCACGCCCAGCCGGCCCGCCACCAGGGTGAGCGCGTCCTCGATC
Organism: Candidatus Krumholzibacteriia bacterium; assembly: GCA_029865265.1. Lineage (NCBI taxonomy): Bacteria > Candidatus Krumholzibacteriota > Candidatus Krumholzibacteriia > Candidatus Krumholzibacteriia bacterium. The sequence goes on from JAOUHG010000054.1 coordinate 2,653, forward strand.
TGCTGGGCGGAATAGCCGTAGCGGTGCAGGGCGCGCGCGAGCTGCTCGATGAGCGCGGGGCTCTCGCGGTGGGGCCGGGGTGCGGGCATGCCCCCGCCCGGCGGCCCCGCGGGGCCCTCGGGACGGGCCACATCGGGCCCGGGCACGCGCCAGAGGGAGTCTTTGAGCTGTTTCCACATGGCGTTCAATGCGGGCCTTGATTCTGCGCGCCGCGGCTGGTAACGTAAAGGCCTGCTTTTCAATACGGTGGTGCTGGGGGGTCGTCTAGGGGCAAGACAACTGACTCTGGATCAGTGAACGGGGGTTCGAATCCTCCCCCCCCAACCAGTCGCAGCGCCCGGCCGTCAGGCCGGGCGTCCTTTTTTCGACCGGCGCGCGTGATACCGCTTCTCCGCTCATGGTCCGCCAGGTCAGGTCTACGCGCTCGCGGGACGCTGCTTGCGGCCCGTCGCCACCAGCACCACCGTCATCACGATCACGCCCAGCACTCCGATCACGAAGATCAGCGGGCGGGCCTTGTGCACCAGCGAGGTGCCGCGCACCGCGCGTTCCAGCTCCTTGCGCAGGTCGCCGGCGTTGTAGGTGACGCCGTGCATGTAACCCGCCACCCGCATCTCCGGGTCGAGGATGGTGATCACGTTGGCGTGGGCGAAGCCACCACCCTCCATGGAGAGGTAGTGGAAGTCGATGGCGTCCAGCAGTGCGGTGAGGTTCTCCGGTGTCGCCACCGCCAGGCGCCAGCCTGCCGGCAGTTCCAGACGCTCGCGGTAGTTGCGCATCTGGGCGGGGCCGTCGGCGGGGTCGAAGGAGATGGTCAGCACCTCGTAGCCCACGCCCGGCTCGCCAATTTCCGCCAGCGCGTCGCGCAGACTCGAGGTAATGAAGCTGCAGGTGTGCGGGCAGCTGGTGAAGATGGCGCTCACGATGATGGGCTTGCCCTGCAGGATGGCGAAGTGGAACGTGGTGCTGTCTTCGTCGATCAGCGTCACGTTGGGCACCAGTTCGCCGCGCGTCTGACTGATGTCCGGCGGCGTCACCGGTTCCTGCGCGCGCAGCGCGGGGGCGGTGAGCGCCCCCGCGAGCACGGCAATTCCCAGCGCGCGGATCATCGCAGCGGGGCCGGGCTGCCCGGATCGAAGGGCACCGAGGAGAAGAAGGTGGCGCGCAGCACGTCGTACAGCGTGGGGCCGTAGGCGATCAGCAGTACCACCACCGCGGCCGCGATCCACGGCTTGAAGTTGGTGGTGACGCGCGCGGGCTCGTCCAGGTAGGCCTCCGAGGTGGGGAACTCCAGCGCGGGCTCGGCCCGCCGCGGGGTCCCCAGGGTGGCGAAGAAGACGATGAAGTAGGCCGCCATGGACAGCAGCATGATGAACCCGCCGAACGCGGTTATGCCGGCCGCCGCGGACCAGTCCGCGTTGAACGCTTCCGAGGCCGGGTTGGTGTAGGTGAGCCCCATGTTGGTGCGGCGCGGTTCGCCGGTCAGCCCCGAGACCATCAGTCCCGACGAGAAGAACGCCACACCCAGCAGCCACAGATACGGCACCCACACGTTCAGGCGCGGGTACGCAACCGGCTTGCCGGTGAGTTTGGTTACCATGAACAGCGTCATGCCGATGAAGGCCAGGAACACCGGGCCGCCCACCGTGGTGTGGAAGTGTCCCGGCACCCATGACGTGTTGTGCACCACCGCGTTGACCGTGTACGACGTGTTGAGGATGCCGGTGATGCCGCCGAACAGGAACAGGATGAGCCCGGCGAAGAAGTACGCGAACAGGTAGTTCTCCTGGCTGCGGTACGGCAGCTTGCCCCACCACATGAACAGCCCCTTGCCGCCCCGCAGCCGCGCCGCGTACTCGAGCGACGCGGCCAGCGTGAAGGCGGTTACAAAGCTGGGCAGTGCGACACCGTAGGTGAGCAGCGTGTGCAGCCATTTCCACTGCGTGCTGATGGCGGGCTCACCGAACTGGTGGTGAACACCCACCGGCGCCGACAGCACGATGAACAGCATGAACGTCAATCGCCCGGCAAAGTCCGAGTAGAGCTTGCCGCCCGCCACGCGCGGCAGCATCACGTAGTACATGGTGTAGGCGGGCAGCAGCCAGAAGTACACCAGCGGGTGTCCGAAGAACCAGAAGAGTGCCCGCGCCAGCGGCACGTTGATGCCGTTCACCCAGCCCAACGACCACGGAATGAGCATGACGAGCACTTCGTAGGCCAGCGGCAGGGTGGCGATCATCCACACGATGAAGGTGGTGAAGATGCCCACGATGGCCATGGGCGTCTTGCTGCCGGGGTTTTCCCGGCGCCACGACAGGTAGCGCGGAATCCAGGAGAAGAAGCCCAGCCACGAGCCCACCACCAGCAGTGCCGCGCCGATATAGAAGAGGGGGCTCGCCTTGAGCGGCGGGTAGAAGGTGTACAGCACCGACGCCTTGCCCGTGAACATCGGCACCGCCGCCATCAGCGTTCCCACCGTCATCAGCCAGAACGACGCCCAGGCCACCTTTGCATTGGGCTCCTTGCGCAGGTAGTACGCAACCAGCGCGTGGCCGAAGGCGATGGCGAACATGGTGGTGTAGACGATGGCGTTGATGACGCCGTGCAGGGTGAGCCCCTGGTAGTACTCGATGCCCATGAAGCTCGCCGACTTGATGATCCCCGCCCGGTAGAGTGTCTGCACGAAGCCGTGGTAGATGCCGAAGATCAACAGGACGGTCGGGATGCCCACCTCGGCAAGGATGAGCCGGCGCAGGCTGGGTGAGACCTTGATCGATCCCTCCATCAGACGCCCACCTTGATGGTGGCGTACATGGTCTGGTGCGCGACACCGCAGTACTCGTGGCAGATGACGCGGTACTCACCCGGCCGGTCGAAGGTCACCTGGGTGCCGTTCACCGCACCCGGAACTGCCATCAGGTTGGTGTTGGTGCCCACGATCTGGAAGCCGTGCACCACGTCGATGCTGGTGAGGTACAGGTCCACCGTGGAACCGGCGGGGATTTCCAGCAGCGGGGGGTCGAAGGCCCACATCTTTGCCACGTACTGCACCTCGTAGCGCAGCGGAGCGCGCTGGATGACGTGGCCTTCCGTGTACGGCTCCACGTCGGTGATGCAGGTGGGCAGGTCCATCCCCAGCCCGAATACGGAGTAGACCACCGCCGACAGGAACACCAGCATGAGACAGGTGGATATCACGAGCACGCGCTTCTCAGACCGATCCATCGACGACTCCTTCCGCTGCCTATCGTCCGATCATCACGAAGTAGACCGAGAACCAGATTACGACGTAGAGCACGATCATTCCGATGAAGGACGCCATGGCGCCCCTGGGAACGAACTTCTGTTGTTCCACGGGATCCTCCTTCCCGGCCGGGGCGGGTTGACGGGGTTAGTGACGCTCTTTGGGTGGCATGGCGGCGCGCTTCTTCTCGGTTGCCTCCGCCATGTCCGCGAGCGATGTACTCTGCAGGTACTGCCGGATCCGTTCGCGGATCGGTTTCCAACGGTCGTGCAGCGGGCACGGCGTCTCGTCGGAGCAGCGCGCGAGACCCACCGCGCACGCGTCGAGATAAGTGGTGCCGTCGACGGCCTGATAGATGTCGAACAGTGCGATCTCAGTGGGGCGACGCGCGAGCGCGAAGCCGCCGCCGGGGCCCTTGTTGGAGGTGAGCAACCCGGCGCGAACCAGTGTCTGAAAGATCTTGCCGAGAAACGGCCCGGGGATTTTCTCGTGCGCTGAAACATCGCGCGCGAGCACCCGTTGACCGGGCTCGAATGCCGCGAGGTAGGTCATCGCACGAATCGCATATTCACATGCCGTCGAGTGAATCATAAGCGCCCCCGGGAGTTCTGGACCTGAATGTCGCGGACGCTACCACGCGGCGGGATATCGTGTCAACCCAACGGGTTCTTGACACCGGCGCCCCGGCCCCTTATCCTGTCCGCTCTGGTTGACGGCCCCTTCGTCTAGCGGTTAGGACGTATGGTTCTCAGCCATAAAACAGGGGTTCGATTCCCCTAGGGGCTACCATCTCATTCGGGACCCGCTGCAGGCGGGTCTCTTCTTTTCCGGGCCCGCCCGGCTGCGTACGAAAGGACTGGATCCCATGGCCACCCGCACGCAAACAAGACGCCGCCGCACCACCAGGACCAAACCGCGCGGTCCGCGCTCGCGCGACCGCCACTGGCTCTACCAGGAATCGGTGCAGAGCCCGGAAGTTCATTTTGAGTTCTTCGACCGCGTGTACCGCAAGCGCAACGGCAAGAAGCCGCGCATCCTCAAGGAGGACTTCTGCGGCACCGCGCTCATCGCGCGCGAGTGGGTGCAGCTGCGGGACGACAACATTGCCGTCGGCGTGGACCTGGACGCGCCCACGCTGCGCTGGGGAAAGGAACACAACCTCAAGACGCTCGACAAGGACGAGCGTGAGCGCGTGTTCCTCATCCGTGCCAATGTACTGCACGTCACCCGCCCCAAGGCCGACCTGGTGGCGGCGCTGAACTTCTCCTACAACATCTTCAAGACGCGCGAAACGCTGCGCGAGTACTTCGTTGCCGCGCGCAAGTCGCTCCGGAAGAACGGGCTCTTCATCGGCGACATCTTCGGCGGCTGGGAGGCGCAGAAGCCCATGGAGGAGCGCACGCGCCACTCCGGCTTCACCTACATCTGGCACCAGGACAAGTTCGACCCCATCGCCAACAACGGCGTGTATCACATTCACTTCGACTTCCACGACGGCGGCGGCATCCGCCGCGCCTTCACCTACGACTGGCGCCTGTGGTCGATTCCCGAGATCCTCGAACTGCTGGCCGAGGCCGGCTTCAACGACGTGACGATCTACTGGGAAGAAATCGACCGCAGCAGCGGTTTCGGCAACAGCAAGTTCCGCCTGCAGCGCACCGCCACCAACGCCGAGGGCTGGATCGCGTACTTCGTGGCGGGGGTGTCACCCAAAAAACGGGCATGACACGCGGCGCCCCGTGGCGCATCATGGAGGGGTCGCATCCCCCGCGGCCCCGCCCCGCAACCTGCTTCGAGGGCCCCGGGTCACCAGGAGCTAACTCCATGTATTTTCGCCAGATATTCGATCAGAAGCTGGCCCAGTACGCCTATCTCATCGGCTGCCAGGCCAGCGGTGAGGCCATCATCATCGACCCCATGCGCGACGTCGACCGCTACTTCGACATTGCCGCGCAGGACGGCCTGCGCATCGTGGCCGCCGCCGACACCCACATCCACGCCGACTATCTCTCGGGCCTGCGCGAAATGGCCGAGCGCCCCGGCGTCACCGTGTACGCGTCCGGCGAGGGCGGCAGCGACTGGCAGTTCGAGTGGCTGCGCGGAAGCCACTACGCGCACCGCATCCTGATGCACGGCGACCAGTTGATGGTCGGCAACATCCGCTTCGACGTGATCTTCACACCCGGTCACACCCCCGAACATCTCTGCTATCTGGTCACCGACACCGCGTCGGGTTCGCCGGTCGCTATGGGGCTCCTCTCCGGCGACTTCGTATTCGTGGGCGACCTGGGGCGGCCCGACCTGCTCGAGACGGCGGCGGGGCACAGCGGCACCATGGAGACGAGCGCACGCACGCTGTACCGCTCGCTGGAAAAGTTCCGCGCGCTGAGTCCGTCGGTGCAGGTGTGGCCCGGTCACGGGGCGGGCAGTGCGTGCGGCAAGGCGCTCGGTGCGGTGCCGATGTCAACGGTGGGCTACGAACTGGTGGTGAACCCCGCCTTGCTCGCCGCCACCAGCGAGGACGCGTTCGTCGCATACATCCTGGACGGGCAGCCCGAGCCGCCGCTGTACTTCGCACGCATGAAGCGCGACAACCGCGGCGGACCGCGCGTGCTGGGCAGGCTGCCGGTGCCGAAGAAGGTGTCGCCCAACAAGCTCTCGGACTTGAGCGGCGCGACCGGTGTGGCGGTGCTCGACACGCGCGACTGGGCGTCGTACGCGAAGGCGCACCTGCCCGGCTCGCTCTTCACACCGCTCAACCGGGCCTTCAACACCATCGCCGGCTCGTACGTGCCGGAGAAGATGGTGATGTACCTGATCGTCGAGGAGGCGCGGCTGCGCGAGGCGGTGGTGGACCTGGTGCACGTGGGACTGGACGACATTGCGGGTTACGCGACGCCTGAGATGTTCCAGGAATACGCGCGCCGCGGCAAGGTGGCCTCGGTTGCGGAAATCGAGGCCCCTGCGGTGGAGCAGGCCGTCGCCGGCGGGGCCTTCCTGCTGGACGTGCGCCGCGCGGCGGAGCTGGCCGAAGAGGGGCGCATTCCGGGCGCCCACAACATCGCGCACACGCGCCTGCTCGAGCGTATCCAGGAAGTACCGCGGGGCAGGCCCGTGATCGTCTACTGTAGCACCGGAAGCCGCTCGGCGTATGCCGCCGGGCTGCTGGATCGAATGGGGTACCGCGCGACCAACGTGGCCGGCGGTATCGAGTCGTGGACCGCACGCGGAGGAGCGGTCGCGACGGCCTAGTCCGGAACCCACCCCGGAGTGATGCCATGCAGGTTGTCGTATTCGGCGCGGGAGCGGTGGGGAGCGTGCTGGGCGGCATGCTCTCCGTCAACCATCATGACGTGCTGCTGGTGGGGCGCCCGCCCCTGGCGCGCGCGGTCGAAGAAAACGGGCTGCGCCTGAAGTCGGCCACCGGCGAATACGTGGCTCACCCCCGCGTGGTCACGGCCCTTGCCCGGGGTGATGTGGCCGCCGACGCCTGCATCCTGCTCACCGTAAAGCGCTACGACGTGGAAGCGGCCATTGCGACGCTGTCGGGGATCGTTCCCGTCGACATGCCCGTCGTCTGCTTTCAGAACGGCGTGGGTGCGGAGGCCATCGCCGCCGGAACATTCACCCGCGTCTACGGCGGCGTGGTGCGCATGACGTGCTCCATGCTGCAGCCCGGTAACGCGTCGTTCCGCGGGATGGGGCGCGTGATCGTGGGCGTGCACCCCAAGGGCAGCGACGCGTTCAGCCGCGCGCTCGCCCTGGCGTTTCGCGGGGCCGGCTTTGACGCCGCGTCTTCGCGCACCATCGAGAGCGACATCTGGCTCAAGCTGGCGCTCAACACCCAGACCGTCCTGCACGCGGCCACTGACCCGCGCGACCACGACAGCAACGAGTTCCAGGAACTGAGCGCGGCGATCCTCGAGGAGACGCGCCGCGTCTTCAAGGCCGCGAAGATCAGGGCACGCTCGTGCGACGGGCGTGACCCGACCATAGACGAGATGATCGCCGAACTGCGCCGGCCGCGGGCGCGGCGGGCCGAGCACGGGGTCAAGGTGCACAACTCGCTGTGGCAGGACCTCTATCTCAAGCGGCCGCACATCGAGTCCGAGTACATCCACGAGCCCGTCATCGCGCTCGGGCGGGAACACGGGGTGCCCACCCCGTTCAACGCGGCCATGCTGGAGACCGCGCGACGCCTGCACGACTCCGGCACCGGGCCCGAGAAGCTGCGGCTGACCGAGCTGCTCGAGGCGGTGGCGCGCCGGCCGTCACGGAGCGGCGAAGAGCCATGAGGACCCTCGTCTATGGCCTGCTGCTGGTGATACTGCTGGCGGGGAGCTTCCTGCTGCTGCAGTCCATCGAGCCGCAACGCCAGGTGCCCCCCTCCGGCCCGCGATTCCCCGGCGCGGTGTCGCCCGACGTATCCACCATCGATCCTGCCCAGCTCGACGCGTCCAATCCGGACGAGTTGTACGACCTGGGCGTCGAGTTCATGCGCATGTGGCGCGTGCGCGAGGCGGCGGTGGTGCTCGAGCACGCGGTGCTGGCGGACTCGAACCGGACCGGCGCCTGGACGCGGCTGGCCGACGCGTACGCGCACCCGCTCATCGACGACGAAGACGCCCTCGGCTACGCGATCATGCGCGCAATGGCCACCGCGGGCAACGACACCAGCTATGCCGCCGGGCTGGGGCTCCTGTACCTCGACCGTGATTACGAGGGTGCGGTTGACGCCTTTGCGCAGGCGTTGCGGGCCAGTGACACACCCGAGGTGCGCTACCACCTGTCACTCGCCTTCTTCCAGATGGGCCGGCTGGAGGAGTGCGCGCGGCAGCTCAAGCCGCTGATGCGAACCGATGCCAGCGTGGGTCCGGTGGTGGAGCTGTTCGTGCGGCACGCGGTGGCCGCGGGAGAGCTGGAAACCGCCGCAGACGCGGCGCGCGAGCTGGCGCGCATGTACGGCGAGGAGCCGTTCCCCTACGTCCTGCTGGCGCAGGTGGAGATGGCCCGTGGCAACAGCGCTGGCGCGGCGGAGTTCTGCAACAACGCGCTCCTGCTGGATCCCAGCAGCATCCCCGCCATCATGACGCGCGCCCTGCTCTACTCCGACGCCGGCGAGTACGAGGCGGCGCGGGTGAGCTATGAGAAGCTGCTGCTGTTCGACGAGCCGGTGCTGCGCTCGATCGGGCAGGAGGGGATCGGCTTCGTGGACTTCGTGGACGGCGAGTTCGACGCGGGCATGGATGCCATGGACGAGGCCATCCGCCTGGCGATGCTGGGTGGCGCCACCGGCCGCGGCCTGACCCTGTCGCTGCGGCTGGTCGACTACCTGTGCCAGCTCGGCCAGGCGGACAATGCCGAGAACGTGGTGGAGCGATGGATCACCGGGTTCGGCGAGGTGCCGGTGCGGATCGCGCGCGCGCGCATCCAAATCCTGCGTGGCGACTTCGAGTCCGCGGCCACCGTGATCGAGGCCCTGTCCCGGGACCGGGACTGGCTGCTGTGGTCGCGCGTCATGTCGCTGGACGTGGCCGAACTGACCGCTCTTGCCGACATTGGACAGCAGCGCCAGCAGGAAGCCCTCACGCTCCTCGCCGCGGATTCAACCGCGGCCGCGGTCAACGCGGGTGCCGGTGCGCGGCGCACCTTCCTCAGTGGCTATGCCGCGTTCGAAACCGGCAACGCCGAGGGTGCGGCGGCCGCCTTTGGCCAGGTGCGCGCGCGTCTGTATGGACCCGAGTTCCCCTACCACGGGGATCCGGTGCTGCACGTGCAGTCGATGTT
>JAOUHG010000055.1 GCA_029865265.1 Candidatus Krumholzibacteriia bacterium
GGGACCGGGACTGGCTGCTGTGGTCGCGCGTCATGTCGCTGGACGTGGCCGAACTGACCGCTCTTGCCGACATTGGACAGCAGCGCCAGCAGGAAGCCCTCACGCTCCTCGCCGCGGATTCAACCGTGGCCGCGGTCAACGCGGGTGCCGGTGCGCGGCGCACCTTCCTCAGTGGCTATGCCGCGTTCGAAACCGGCAACGCCGAGGGTGCGGCGGCCGCCTTTGGCCTGGTGCGCGCGCGTCTGTATGGACCCGAGTTCCCCTACCACGGGGATCCGGTGCTGCACGTGCAGTCGATGTTCTTCATGGCGGAGTCGGAACTGGCGCGCGGCAACAGTGAGGCGGCGCTGTCTAGTTACCAGGCGTTCGTTGGCCACTGGGGTAACGCGGCCTGGGATCTTGAGGCCGTCGCCCGCGCCCGCCAGAAAGTGGAAGCCCTGGGCAGCATGGGGATGCCGCCGCAGGGCTGAAGACAAGGGGCGCCGCGCCGCCGCGGGGCCGTGAGGGCCGATCGCCGATCAGGGGAAGATACCCCGCTCGACATACACCTTCTCGAATTTGGACAGTGCGAGGGTCATGGCGGCGATACGCGCCTCGCAGTTGCGCGTCTTCATCTCCGCGATCACCGACCGGGTGGCCCGCTTCATGATGCGGTTGAGTTCGTCGTCCACCCGCTCCAGCTCCCAGACCTCGCTGTTCTTGTTCTGCACCCACTCGAAGTAGCTCACGGTGACGCCGCCCGAATTGGCCAGGATGTCGGGAATCACCAGAATGCCGCGCTTGGCGAGGCTCTTCTCGGCGTCGATAGTCGTGGGGCCGTTGGCGCCCTCGATGATGTACTTGGCCTGGATGTAGCCCTCGGTCTCCATGTTGACCGTGCACTCGAGCGCGGCCGGAATGAAGATGTCCGCTTTGGTGCCGAAAAAGTCCCCCTGCGAGATCTCCTTCGCCTTCTCGTAACCGGCCACGCCCCCGGTCTTCAGGACGTACGCGGAGAGGTCTTCCGCGTCGATGCCCTCGGGGTTGCCGATGTGGCCGGTGTGGTCGGCCGCCGCCAGCATGCGGGCGCCCCCGGCCTGCATGATGCGCGCCGCGTGCGAGCCCACGTTGCCGTAGCCCTGCACGAAGAAGGTGGAGCCGTCGATGGAGAAGCCGAGGTGTTTTGCGAACGTATCCAGGCAGAAGACCACGCCCTGGCCGGTGGCCTTGTCGCGCCCCAGGCTGCCCCCGCTGACCAGGCTCTTGCCGGTGACAACGCCGCGGGTGGCGTTGCGGTCCGAGGCGTTGAACATGGTCATATAGGTATCCATCATCCAGACCATCTCGCGCGAACTGGTGCCCACGTCCGGGGCCGGTATGTCGTATTCCGGCCCGATGTTGTTCCCCAGCGCGAAGGTGAAGCGCCGCGTGATCCGCCGCAGCTCCGGCTCGGAGAAGTTGCGCGGGTTGAGGGTGACCCCGCCCTTGCCCCCCCCGAAAGGGATGCCCATGAGCGCCGACTTCCAGGTCATCCATGCCGCGAGCGCCTTGACCTCGGCCAGGTTCACCGACTCGTGGTAGCGGATGCCCCCCTTGTAGGGACCGTAGGTGTTGTTGTGCTGGATCCGGTAGCCCTTGAAGGATCGGTAGGTCCCGTCGTCGAGAAGAACTGGGAAGTTCACCGTGATTTCGTTCTGGGGTTCGGAGAGAACCGTGCGAACAACGGGATTCAGTTTGATATGGTCCGCGGCTTTGTTGAATTGCGCGGTAGCCATTTCGAACAAGTTCATTCGATCGCTCATAGCCTTGTCTTTCTGGGGAATTTCGTTGGTGTCGGCTTCGCGACGTCCGCCGGCTCGCCACGACGCACCGTTCCGGACGTCCCGTATGAGTCAGAAGGCGACAACCGTATCAGAAATCATGCGGCTCGACAAGGCCGCCCGCGCGCCGGCCGGTGCCCGGGTTCGCTTTTAACTTGTTGTAAAACAACAAGTTAATGTGGCGCTCGCCGCCCCGCCCGGTCCCGTCCACGCGACCCTCTATAATGAGGAGCTCCGCGCACCGGGGTCACCCCCGGTCCGTGCCGCGCCCGTCCACCCCGATACCCGTGCACACAACCAGATGGTGAACACAGGACCGCGCCGGTACCAACCGCGGATGCGTGCGTCTCCTTGAAATCACGGCGATGGTTGCATCTGCGCATTGTGTGTGTCGCGTGAATGCATCGACTCGATGTGCAACGCGCAGACGACGGTCGTGTCGCGGCCGGTTGCGCGGAGAATGCGCAACGCGTGAGACCACGCACGTGTCGAACCCGCGAAGCATCCCCGGTGCTCCCGCATCACCGGCGATCCCATCTCCGGTGCTGTCCCGGGAACCCCCGACCCGTGACTTTTTTTGCCGCCGGTGAAAAGTTTCTGTTGACAGTACTTTACGGTGTGCAAGAATCCCGCCTGGCGGTGAATCGGGCTCGCCTGGTTCGCCGTCAAACGTTGGAAGTCAGAAACTTGAAGAGGCGGGCGGGCCTCCCGTTCGCCGAAGGAAGGAATCAAATCATGGCAGCTAAGAGGAAGGCGAAAGCCAAAGGCAAGGCAAAGGCCAAGGCGAAGGCCAAGGGCAAAGCCAAGACCAAGCGCAAAGCCAAGCGCAAGGCCAAGAAGTAAGCTGGGCTTAACGTCCAGCGATTGACTTGGCTCGCGGCCTGGCCAGGCTGCGAACACGGGAAGGGAGACGCAAGTCTCCCTTCCTTTATTTTTGCCCGCGGGGCGCCCCGCGCCACAGCCCGGCCCGTGCCTATTGACAGTGCCCGCTGATTCTCCTATATGTTGGCGCGGTTTCCGTCTGCCCGTGCAGTACTCCCCCGACCGCGGCCCACCGGCGGCTGCCTTGATACAGAGGAGATGAGAATGGAGCTGGTACCGAAGGAAATGTTCCTCACCAAGGGTGTGGGCCGCCACCGCGAGCAGCTGACCAGCTTCGAGCTGGCCCTGCGTGATGCGGGCATCGAACACGTGAACCTCGTCACCGTGTCCAGCATCTTCCCCCCCAAGTGCAAGCTCATCCCGCGCAAGCGCGGGGAGCAGATGCTGGCGGATGGCCAGATCGTCTTCTGCGTGATGAGCCGGACCTCCACCGACGAGGCCTTCCGCATGGCCGCGTGCTCCATCGGCGTTGCCATACCGGGCGACCCCAAGAAGTACGGATACCTCTCCGAGCACCACTCCTACGGCCAGAACGAGAAGACCGCCGGCGACTATGCCGAGGACCTCGCGGCCAGCATGCTCGCCTCCACGCTGGGTATCGAACTCGACCTCGACCGTGCGTGGGACCAGCGCAAGAAGGAGTGGAAGATCGGGCGGCAGATCGTCCGCACCAGCAACATCTGCCAGACCGCGCTGGGCAAGAACGGGCTGTGGACCACCGTCATTGCCGCGGGCGTCTTCTGCAAGTACTAGGCGAGCGCCCATGAAGCCCGGTTTTCTCGAGGACAAGGCCGAACCCGGCGATGTTGCCCGCGATCGCAACGGCTATGTCCTCGGTCTGATCCCCTACGAAGAGACGACCACCTACTGGAAGGGCGTCGGCAAGGCGCCCGAGGCCATCGTGGAGGCGTCGGGTCACGTGGAACTGTTCGATGAGGTCCTCGCCACCGACGCGTCGCGGCAGGGCATCCTCACCGTTCGGCCCCGCATCACCGATCTCGCCTCCGTCACCGCCGCGGCGCGCGCGCTGCGCGAGCAGCACCCGGACGCCTTCCTCGGCTTCATCGGCGGAGAGCACGCCATCACGCCGGCGCTGATCGAGGCGGTGGCCCGCCCGCGCATGGGCATCGTGTGGATCGACGCGCACGCCGACCTGCGCAAGGAGTTCCACGGGCGGCCCGACAACCATGCCTGCGCGGGCTTCAACAGCATGGGCTTCGGGCCCATCGTGCAGGTGGGGATCCGGACGTTGGCCGAAGAGGAATACACGCTGCTCAAGAAGACCGACCGCGTGCGCGCCCACCGGGCCTGGGGGGCGAAGGCGCGTGCGGACATCATGGATCTCCCGCACGATGTCTACCTCAGCGTGGACTACGACGGCTTCTCGCCCGAGGTAATCCGCGCGGTGGGCACGCCGGAGCCGGGCGGACTCTACTGGGAGGAAGTGATGGAGATCCTCGACACGCTCTTCCGCTACAAGAATGTGATCGCCTTCGACGCCGTGGAACTGTGTCCGCAGGAGACGGATATTGCCTCGTCGTTCACGGCGGCGCGGCTGGTCTACAAGGTCCTCAATTACCACGCCTATTACGCCCAGAACGGAAAGAAGAAGGTCGGCCGGCGCACGCCGCGCAAGAACCGCAGCGGCCCCAAGCGCGCCCGCACGCCGCAGCTGGGATCGGGTCGCAAGGCACCCCACAAGTCTCCCCCCAAGACACGCTCCAACCGCCGTACGATATGAACGATGCCGGCAGGCGGCGTCCGCGAAGCCGCTCCTCCGCTCATGGTCCTCGCGCGAAACATTTGAAATCGCGCTGCGGGAATGGCGTCGGATCGTCTTCGCGGCCGCTCAGAGGCGCTGTTTACCGCGGGTGAGGAAGTAGATTCCGAGGACGATGAGCAGGATGGGGAACACCGGCTGTGTCAGGATGCCGAGCGAGTGGAGCAGCCACAGGATTCCCAGGAACACCAGCACCAGACCCAGGCGCCGCGAGCCACGGTTCGGGCGCGCGGCTTCCGCGTCGTCGGCCCCGGGCTCCTTGCGCGCGGTCTCTTCCTTGAGGGTCTCCTTACCCTTGTCGAACGCGTCCTCGAGGACGTTGACGCCCTTGCGCACCGCCTGCGCGGTGCGGTCGGCGTAGCGGTCCAGGCGCTCTTCCCATTCTTTCTGTTCCATGGCGGTCTCCGGCGTGGTGGCTCCAGGATTCGCCGCCGGGCGTTCCCGGCGCTGCGCATTGATGGTAGCGCAAGCCGCGGGGAGGGTCGAGGCTCAATTGCGGATGGGAGGCACGCGCCGCGAGACGAGGATCATGGCCAGCGCGCACAGGGCCAGCAGACACACCACCAGACCCAGGAAGACGTAGACCATCTCCAGCGAGTAGCGCGTCTTGATGGGAGCGATGAGCTGCACCACGCTGGAGCCGATGCCGAAGTTCAGCGCGAACTTCACCGCGAAGCTGGTGCTGCGCCAGCGCGCCGGCGTGAGGCCGGCGATGAGGCTGTTCTCCACCGGCTGCATCCCGAAGGAGAAGAACCCGTAGAGCACCGCGCACACCACCAGCGCCGCCTCGCTGGTGAACGCCATCGCCAGCAGGAAGGGGAAGCTCACCCCGTGGAAGAGCAGGTAGGCGCGCCGCAGTTCCATGCGGTCCGCCAGACGTCCGCCCGCCACCTGCCCGAACAGCCCCGCAAAGAACACCAGCGACGCCAGGATCGACGCGGCCAGGGTGGTGGTGCTGTGCCCCGTCGCGAAGGGCAGACGGTCCAGCACGCGCGCCAGGAACGTGGTCTTGAGCTCCATGAAGGCCGGGAGCAGCAGCATGTTGCCGCGATATGCAATGCCGCCCAGGACCAATGCGGCGCACAGCAGGATCAGCAGGGGCACCAGCCCGCGGCCCCGGGAGGACTCGCGCGCGGCGTGCGGGCGGATGGTTTCATCCACGCGCACCCGGTGGACGATGCCCGCTGTCACCAGACCCACCGCGCCCAGTGATACCAGCGCCGTCTGCCACCCGAACGCCCAGGTGAGCAGGCCGGTCAGCAGCGGCGCCAGCGCAATGCCCATGCTCCCGAACACCCCGTTCACGCCCAGCGCAAGCCCGCGCAGCCGCACCGTGTGGGAGATGAGCGCGATGCCGGCGGGGTGATACACGCTCGCGCCCACGCCCACCGCGGCCAGCGCCAGCGTCATCACGCGTGGAGAGGGAACCGCGCCCGCCACCATGAGCCCGGCACCCATCAGGGCGATGCCCGCGGTCATCATGGGCTTCGCACGCCAGCGGTCGGCGGCGAGGCCCACGGGTATGGCGAGCGCGCCATAGAGCAGGTACATCCAGAAGCTCAGCTTGACCACCTGCTCGATCGGCATCCCGAAGGACAGCGTGAGCGGGATGGCGATGGCGGGGAAGACCAGGGTGAAGAAATGGGTGAAGAAGTGCCCCGGGCACGTGATGAGGAGGATGTTGTGCTCCGCCTCGGAGAACTCGCTCATGCGTCGGAAGAGGTTCATGCTTGGACGCCGGGTCGCGCGCGGCGGATTCTATGGTACCATCGCGCCACCTGCCAAAGCCTTTCCACCCCTGCCAGGCCTCGCGCGGGATGACGCCATGCGCCGCCACTTCATGATACTCGCCGTGATCGCGCTGGCCGCTGGCCGCGCCGGTGCGCTGCACGCAGAGTCCGCGGCGGTGGTGAACAATCCCGATTATGGCCAATGGGACGACACCCCGGGGAAGACGTTTCACCTGCTGGAGAATCTCCTGCTCGGCTCCGAGGACGGCGAAGACGCCTTCGGCCGCATCGCGGGGATCGCGGTGGATTCGCGCGGGCGATGGATCATCCTCGACGGCGGTTTCGAGGTGGTGCGCGTGTACGACCCCGGGTCCATGGAGATCACGTCGGTGGGGCGCAAGGGTCATGGACCCGGAGAATTCAACCAGCCCGGCGCCATCGGGGTGGATGCGCAGGACCGCGTGTATGTTGCGAGTTACGGCGGGCGCGTGGCAGTTTTCTCGCCGGATGGCGAGTTGCTGGACGAATTTCGGCACAAATTGCCCGGTGGGGTTCCCACGGGTCTCAAGATCGGCGAAGGGGGTATCTACCTCGCAAGTCTCGATATGGTCGACCACAAGGTCGTCCACCGCTATGACGCGGGGCACCGTTACCTCGCTTCGTTCTCGAATTCACATGCGGTGGCGAAGCCGATGGACACCACCGAGGAACTCGCCACCTGCGGCGGATTCATCGATGTGGGACCGGACGGGGCGGTGTATTTTGCCCAGTTCACGCCATACGAAATCCGCAAGTTCACGCGTGACGGACGCCTGCTGCTCACCATCCAGCGCAAAAACGAGTTCATGCTCTCGCCGCGTATGGAGCGCGATAACGGCGGTTTCAGCATTCGCTGGCTTGCCGGTTCGGTGGGCATCCTGGTGCTACCGGATGGCAAGCTGATGCACCTCACCATGTGCTTTCCCGATCGCGACGTGGATCACACGAAGACCGTCGTCGACATCTTCGATTCCGACGGACACCTGCTCAAGTCGCGCACGCTCGAGGGTCGCATCGCGATGCATTTCGTCGATGATGAATGGCGCGCGTACGCCATCGAAGCGCGCACCTACCCGCTCGTCGTGCGCTACGAAATCCGCCTTCCGTAGAAAATGGCCCGGTTTTTGCCAGATTTTTGTTGACACCATATCTCACGGTGCGAGAATCCCCGTGACGTTGGTTGGTCAACCTCGGAAACGGTGCATGGGGCGTTTCGTCCCGGGCATCGGGATAAGGAAGGAACCAAATGGCAGCAAAACGTAGAGCCAAGAGAAAAGCCAAGCGCAAGGTCAAACGCGTTGTCCGCAAGGTCAAACGCAAAGTTCGCCGCAAGGTGAAGGCGAAGGCCAAGGTGCGGCGCAAGGTCAAGCGGAAAGCCAAGCGCAAGGTCCGTAAGGTCAAGCGCAAAGCCAAGCGCAAGGTCCGCAAGGTCAAGCGCAAAGCCAAGCGCAAGGTGCGCCGCAAAGTCCGGCGCAAAAAGGTTGCTCCGCCTGAAATGGAGATGTAGCCTGGCCCACGGCCTAGTCGGCCGCGAGCTCATGGGAAGGGAAACGCAAGTTTCCCTTCCCTTTTTTTATCCCCCGCGGGTGTGGTAGCCTGAAGGCTGCTCCTCCGGAATCTCCTCCCACAAGCGTCTCCTCCCACTGCGGGCCCCCGGGCCCGGGAGGTTGGACCGTGCATACCACCGTATTTTCCGGCGCCATCGTCGGTATCGAGGGCCTCGTGGTCGAGGCCGAAGTGGACATCTCGCGGGGCATCCCCGCCTTCTCGGTGGTGGGTCTGCCCAACGCCGCGGTGCGCGAGAGCCGCGAGCGGGTGACCGCCGCCATCAAGAACACCGGCCGCCAGTTTCCGCTGGAGCGCATCACCGTCAACCTCGCCCCCGCCGACGTCAAGAAGGAGGGCGCCGCCCACGACCTCGCCATCGCGGTGGGGATCCTGGTGGCGTCGGGGCAGGCGGAACTCCAGCCCGCGCGCACGCTCTTCATCGGCGAGCTGGCACTGGACGGATCGCTGCGGCGGGTGCCGGGCGTGCTGCCCATTCTGTTGCACGCGCGCGCGCGGGGATTCGCGCGCGCGGTGGTGCCGCTGGGCAACCTGGAGGAGACGCGTATGGTGGAGGGGCTGGAGGTGGTGGCGTGCGAGGGACTGCGCGCCGCCGTGGCGGCGTCGCTCACGCCGGTGCACGGGCCCAAAGGCAGGGGACAGACGGATGACGACCTGTTCGACGCCACCCTGGATGGCCGCGTGTTCATCAAACCGGCCGACGAACCGGCGCCGCAGCCGAAGTCCTCGAATCCCTATTCTATAGATATGGCCGACGTGGTGGGCCAGGAGGCGGCCAAGCGCGCGCTGCTGGTGGCGGCCGCCGGCGGGCACCACGTGCTCATGACGGGCCCGCCCGGGTCCGGCAAGACCATGCTCGCGCGGCGTTTTGCAACCGTGCTGCCGCTGCTCACCACCCAGCGGGCGGTGGAGACCACCATGATCTACAGCGTCATCGGTCTGCTGGGCAGCAACGGGGCGGGCGGGCTGGTCACCACGCCACCGTTTCGCGCGCCGCACCACAGTGCCAGCGATGCCGGGCTGATCGGCGGCGGGGGCAACCCGCGGCCGGGCGAGATTACGCTGGCGCACAACGGGGTGCTGTTCCTGGACGAGCTGCCCGAGTTCCGCCGCCACGTGCTGGAGACGCTGCGCGAACCGCTGGAGGAGGGGCACATTACGATTTCGCGGGCAAAGAGCGCGGTCACATTCCCCGCGCGCTTCCAACTGGTGGCGGCCATGAACCCCTGCGCTTGCGGAATGCATGGAAGCAAACTTCGACAATGTCGTTGCAGTCCACTTCAGGTCGAGAAGTACCTCGCGAAGATCTCCGGGCCACTTGTCGACAGAATCGCAATCCATGTGACCGTGCAACCCGTTGATCTCGAAATGTGGAGTTCTTCGTCACCGAGAATGAGCAGTGTCGAGATGCGCAACAAGGTTGCTCGCGCACGCGACATCCAGGCGCAACGCTACAAGAGCCTCGATGGCATCGACTGCAATGCGAGGCTTCCCGACGGGCTATTCTCAAGGTTCTGCGTGATGGATTCTCCAGCAGAGACCCTGTTCGCCAAAGCACAGAAGTCATTGCTCGTCAGCGCACGCGCGCGCGGCCACATCGTCCGCGTCGCCCGCACCATCGCAGACCTGGAAGAAAGCAAACAGATCAGCGAACGCCACATCATGGAAGCGGTTGGCTACAGAGCGAGTGAATGATGCACCGTTCGATGAAAAACAGCGCTAACTTGATGTGCAGGTAGACTTGGGCGACGATCTATGCCGCGGGCGATGGCTTTAGCTCGGGAGACGTGATTCTAGTGGGGCCGGGGACGCACGACGTTGGCAGCGAGAACACAGGCGTTTTGCTCAGTGGGCCAACTTCGGCTTGACTCCGGACAACTCGAAGTCTACCCTAATTTGGGCCGCACATTGAGGGGGAGCGCTGTGACCACTCGTGTCTACTTGCTATCCATAACAGCCTGCCTCATCACGTTCACAGCTGCTGCAGGTTGCTCTGCGCAATCCAATCCTCCGCCGACTAACCCGTGGACGGTTGTTGCAGTCCGCGAGCGCCGTGCTGGAGAAGTGCCCTTCGAAGAGAGAAGCAGCTACCTCTGGCCGACTCCCGATCCCAACAATGTTCCAGGTCCGGACTCATTGATCGCTCGGGTCGAGAGCGACGAGCAGCTCCACTCATTTATAGACATCGAGGATCTCAGAACGGGCGAATCGCACCGCCTGATCGATGCCAACGCGTTCCTTCCGCATTGGTCGCCCGACGGAAGATACCTCGGTTGCGAGGTCTGGAAGTCGCCCGGCCAGCTCAGCGAGCTGACCGTAGTCGACGTTGCGACTCGCTCGGTGATCATCGACCCGGAGATAGGAGCGTCGGCGGGGCAAATGAAGTGGTCTCCGGACTCGCGGATCCTTGCGGCCGACGGAGTCATTTATGGTCGGCCACGGACAATGCTATACGCGGTCAAGATCCCCGAAGGACTCGTGATACCGCTCGATACGCTCCAGGTACTCGGGGACTACGAGTTTTCTTGGAGTCCGGACGGGCAGTGGATTGCGTTTTCTCGTGCGACGAGACTTGATCGCCATGGAGACCACCCAATAGCGGCGGACCTCTGGATCGCAGACACGCAGAGCGGACGCAAGTGGCCGCTTCTTGAGACGACCGACTGGGTTGAGACCAACCCGCTGTGGATCACCGACGGCTCGCTTCAGATAGACCGCTCCCACGTGGACGGAGGTAGTCTTGGGCCGAAGCAAAGGGTGGTAATCGAACTTTCAATTCTCAAAGGAGGCTCGGGCCGCAGCCCCTGATGACCCACAGTCACTCGAAAGGGGGAGATGGAATGAGCGCGCCTCGTTCATATTTCGCAATTTTGTTCACCGTCATTGTCGGTCTCATAACTTTGGCTGCCGGCAACGTTCCCGCCCAAATCGACATCTGGGTTGATCCTGGGCACGGGGGTTGGGACTCGGGCGCCGAGGGCTTCAACGGCCCGGCAGTTCCCAACGAGAAGGAGCTCAACATTGGGGTGGCCAGCCGGCTCGAAAACCGACTCACCGCTCTAGGGTATTACGCATACAGGACACAGAACTATGACACGACCTACACGCAGCCTTGGCAGCGTCGGCAAATCGCGAATGGGCAACGATCAAACGACCAGGGCATCAGATCGTCATGTCGTCTTCTAATCAGCGTGCACATGAACTCGGTGCCAGACGCGTCGAAGCTCGGGACGCTGACTTTGTATGCGGCCGCCAAGTATGAAGGTAAGGACGAAGACGCTTATGCTCAGGACAGCACTGTAGCGGCCGTAGTTCAACATGACCTCATGACGTATGCGGATGTTGCATTCCTTTTCTGCAGCCGGGATCGCGGGATCGTGCCCGATGACAGCCTCGCCATTCTGAAGAAGTGCCGCATGCCCGCGATACTCGTTGAAGTGTGTTTCATTTCAAATGGATGCCAGTGGGGTAACATCATCACGGCGGGTGACCAGGAACTATGCGCGGAAGGCATCGCGGCCGGGGTGTCACACTATTTGCCGATTCTTCTCGAGTCACCCGTGTTGCCCGAACCTGTGCGGTCTGTCGCGGTCGCGACCCCGTCTGCGTTTCGCGTCCCGGCATTGTTGCTCTAAGAGAACTTCGATGGAACGACTTTCCCGCCGACTGGATGGATCCAGCAACGATGTGCGACCGGGTGACACGCGCGCGGGAGATGCAGGCGCAGCGCTTCGATGATGTGGATGGGGTGGACTGCAACGCGAGGCTTCCCGACGGGCTGTTCTCCACATTCTGCGCGATGGATTCCTCCGCCGAAGCGCTGTTCGTGAAGG
>JAOUHG010000056.1 GCA_029865265.1 Candidatus Krumholzibacteriia bacterium
CCAGTCGGCGCGTGACCCGCGCGCGGTCCACGGTGCGAACCTGATCCAGCACCACGAATCCGGACTTCCCCTGGAAGCGGCATGCAATGCGGAATGGATACGCATGCCCGCCCGAAGTCATGGGTGCGACGATGAACGTGGGCATGCGCTCGTTGAGGACATCGGGAGAAACCACCACGCACGGGCGCGTCTTGCGAATCTCGCCGCCCTGTCCGTGACCGAGGCTCACGAGGATCACATCGCCGCGCCTCGCCCCGGGCGTCACCACTCCCACTCCTCATCGTCAAAACCGGTCGGCGCGGGCTCTTCAATCAAATAGCCTTCGCGGCGTTCCAGCAGCAGGTCAACGGCCTTCTCCCAGCCCGCACGCGGATGTTCGGCGCTGGTGATGACGATGGCGCCCTCGCGCAGGGTCACCTCCACCTCGTCCTTGAGACCGGCTTCCTCGATGAGCGGTTTGGGAAGGCGCAGGCCGCGGGAGTTGCCGATTCTCACCAGGCGGGTCTTCATGGTGATTACATTGTAATCACACGCACCGCCTGCGTCAAGCCCCCGGCGCTCCTGATCTCACAGCAATCTTCGTAGGGCGTCGGTGTAGATCCGCACGGCCCCGGAATGGGGCGTGCGGAGGAAATGGGAGCACTTCAGATCCCAGCCGTTGATGATGGTGGCATGAACGCCGCGGTTCTTGATCTCACTCTCGCCCGCGGCGGGATAGATGGTGATCTCCCCGCCGTACAGACTGGTTCCGTTCCACATGAAGTCGAAGCGCGCGTAGTCCACGCCGGCGCTCAGTTTCTCCGTGTGCCGCAGCGCCGCCTATTGCGCCGGTCTTACTGCGCCTGCGGTGCGTCCTGGATGACCAGGTCGACGCGGCGGTTCTTCTGCCGACCCTCGTCGGTGTCGTTGTCGGCCACCGGGCGGCTCTCACCAAAGCCCTCCGCGGTGAGGCGGTCGGGTGCGACGTCCTGCGACACCAGGAAGTCGTGCACGGCCTGCGCGCGCCGCTGCGACAACTGCAGGTTGTACTCCTCGGTGCCGATCGAGTCGGTGTGCCCCTCGATGACAATCTTCATCTCGCCGAACTGGTTCAGGATGGTGGCAATCTTGACCAGGTTGAACTCCACGTCGCGCTTGAGCGTGGCCTTGTTGAAGTCAAAGAGAATGTCGGCGAGGCTTACGATGGTTCCCCGCGCGTCACGGCGAATGCTCGCAAACTTCCCCTGCAACTGGCTCAGCGCGCCATAGAGCTCGTCCTGGCGTGTCTTGGCCTCCGCGCGCAGGTGCTCGAGGTCACGCTTGAGGTCGTCCTGCAGGCTGCGCTCCAGGTTCAGCGTGGCCTCCAGCGCCTGCGCGCGCGCATCGCTGAACGCGGTCATCTGCTGGGTGGCATCCACACACACCTGCTCATTCATGTCGGAGCGAATCCGGCATTCCAGTTCCTGCACCGCGCGCGCGGCCAGGTAACGGTGTTGTTCGGTTGTGGGTGCGTCCACCTTCTCCGCGTGGGTCTGATTGTAGCTGCGCCGGTACCGGCCCTCGATGTCCCCGGCCGCAACGTGGCGCTCGCCGGCCACCTTGTACCATGAGCTCCACTGTGCGGATACGGCTTCCATGGTGGCGGGCGGAAAGGTCTCCGGCAGCAGGGTCGTCGCCGGCAGGGTCTCGGGCACCTCTTCCTCCAACGCCGGGGCGCGCTTGGCGATGGGCGCCTTGGCACCAGTGAAGTCCTCGGTCTGCTCCAGGACGAACACCGCCTCCTGCCAGCTGGCGCGCGCCTGTTCCACTTCGAGGAGGCACTTTTGCGCACGGTCGGCCGCGGTCTGCATGCTCTCCACTTCGAACGCAACGCGCACATCCGCCATGGCCCGCTCCATCGGCGCGACGGCATCCTGCTTCTTCCCGTTCTGGATCAGCGTTTCCGCCTGTGCGCGCTTGGCATCGGCGGTTTCCAGCAGCTTGATGGAGTACGAGTCGGTGGCAACGGCGCGCAGGTCGGCCGCGTAGTTGTCGTAGTCGTGCAGAATGGGTTCCACATCCACACTGGGGGCACAGGCAAGAACGACAAGCGGCACAACGACGGCCAGGCTATGCGATCTCATGTGTACTCCTTCGCGCGTTTACCGCCGGACGCAGGCGCGTTCGGAATCGGTTGCTGATGGTTCGGTCCACCATCAACGAGAAAACCCTATCCAGGTGATCCTGTCCAGCACGTCCATCCAGAACACCCAGCGCCCTCGCGATGGCCTCAATAGTAGCCAGACCCCCGGGCACGGGTTGGTTGCGCAGCAGATAGCGGGACCGCGGTCCGGAGGGCAGCCTGGCCCACGTCATCTTCTTCAGCGTGGGCTCGCGGCGGCCCATCTTCCGGGCCTGGCGCCAGCTCCCGTCGGGCACGACCAGGTGCGTGAACGCATGGCCGGCCACGAAGTCTTCGTCCAGCACGTGGGCATCGGCGCTCAGGTTCAGGAACAGGCAAGATTCCGGTTCGGGAAAGAGGTCCTCGAGGATCAACGGTTTCTCCGCGAAACCCCGCAGGTACACGTCGCAGTTCTGCAACGCCAGACCGGCCAGGCGGGATGTTCCCGAGGGTTTGAAGACCTCGCCGCAATGCATGATGATGGTGACCGGTGTACGGTTGGCAAAGGGAACAATGCTGTCGCAGAGGCACAGGTGGTGCCTCATGAGACACCGGTGGCACTTGTCTCCGTATTTCCCTTTGAATTCAGTCAGATGCATGGTGTTGCCGTGCTGGCTACAGGAACTGGAACCCCACGTTGAAACCAAGGTTGTTGATGGTTCCCCCGCCCAGGACAACCGGGGCGTATTCCACCCCGAGTTGCAGGCTGTACTTACCCCGCAACAGCACAGTGTAACCCATTGCGCCCAGCAGCCCCACTCCTCGCTCGTCGTACAGGTAGTCGGAACTGACAAATCCAAAACCGCCGCCGATTTCCAGGTTGAGACGGCTGGTTGGCCAGTACTGCACGTCGAACACGGCAACTCCGGACACCACGTCTTCCTTGTACATCGACTGGGAACCGCCGATTCGCGGCTGATCGTACATGGCGTCGTACTGGTACGACACGTTCGTCCCGGAAATCCGGAACATGAGCGCGGTATCTTCCGACACAAAACCCCCGATGCCGAGATTCAGTCCCCCGAGGCCGTCGCTGGTTCCCTCGCCAATACCGCCACTCTGCAGGCCATAGCCAAGTGTGAGCAGCAGCGTGAAGCCGCCGCGCTCCTGACAGAGTGCGGCGCGCGAGGGCAGCAGTACCAGCAGAGCAAGAAGTGGAATGAGCCGTTTCCGCATGATCGTTCCCTCCCTCGGGGTCGTCACCCGTCCCCGGACAACCGAGAACTGCGGCCCGGCTATATCGTACGCCTGAATCCGGACTTCCTCAACCTCCGCCCCGAGTGGCTATCGTGGGTTGACACCCCATCTCACGCACGTATACTCAATGACTCCATCTATGATAGATTGCACTGCACGACACCTGAACGACGGAGGCCGCAAATGCCCGTTTTCAAGGCCCGCTTGGCTCTATGCCTGTCCTTATTCCTGGCGACCGCGGTCGCCTGCGGAGACGATGACCCCGCGGCACTGTCCAACAACCCGCCCCCACCGGGCAACACCACCCCGCAGTTCGTGCTCAAGTGGGGTTCCGCGGGATCTGCCGCCGGCCAGTTTGCCGGCCCCGGCGGCGTTGCCGTGGACGGCACCGGGAACGTCTACGTGGCGGACCTCGGCAACTCCCGCATTCAGAAGTTCGATGGCTCGGGCGCGTACATGACCGGCTGGGGCGCGGCGGGCTCGGGCAACAGCCAGTTCGGTTTTCCCTGGGGCGTCGCCGTGGACGGCACCGGCAACGTCTATGTGGCGGATCAGGCGAACCATCGCGTCCAGAAATTCAGCAGCACGGGAATGTATGTCACCCAGTGGGGCACCGCGGGCTCCGGCGACGGGCAGTTCGACTTTCCGGTTGGCATTGCGGTGGACGGCAGCGGGAACGTCTACGTGGCGGATAGTGGCAACAGTCGCATCCAGAAGTTCAGCAGCACAGGAACGTATATCACCCAGTGGGGCTCGCCGGGCTCGGGCGATGGGGAGTTCGGCTTTGCGCAGGGCGTTGCCGTAGATGCGAGCGACAACGTGTACGTGGCGGATTCCGCCAACGATCGCATCCAGAAGTTCACCAGCACGGGGACATTTGTGGCCAAGTGGGGCACCACCGGTTCCGCCAACGGTGAGTTCGTGTTTCCCACCGGGATTGCCGCGCGCGGCAGCAACGTCTACGTGACGGATTCCGACAACAATCGCGTGCAGACGTTCGATACGGCGGGCAATTATGTCACCCAGTGGGGTTCGATGGGCAGCGGCGACGGCCAGTTCAATCTGCCCGAAGGTATCGGCGTGGACGGAAGCGGCAATATCTACGTCGCGGACGCGGATAATCACCGCATCCAGAAGTTCAAGTAGCGCGTACGGGCGCCGGCATCATGGGCCGCGCGCCCGTACCCCAGCTCCTCACTCAGCCAGCGCGCGCGGGAACAGGATGTTGTTCTCCAGGTGGATGTGCTGGTGGAATGACGCTTCCAGCGCATCCAGCCCGTGCCATAGCGCGCGCCACGTGTTGCATGCCGCCTCCGGCGCCTGGTAGTCGTCGGTCAGTTCGCGCAGTTCGCGCAACGCATTGGCAACCACCAGGTGTTCGTCCTCCATCACGGCAATCGGCCCGCCCGCCATCGCGCCCGACCCCGCCTTGATCATCGGAAAGAGGATCTGCTCTTCCTTGACCATGTGCGAGTCGACTTCCGCCTTGAGCCCCACCAGCACGTTGACAATCCGCTTGAAGCGATCCGGGTCCTTCTCGCCGTGCACGTCCAGCACCTTGCGCGCCATCGTTTCCAGTCGCGGCATTTCCTCGCGCAGCGGGCGGTGATAGGCGTGGAGGATGTGGTCGATGACATCCCCCAGCGGGGCCTGGTCCCAGCGCTCCATGGTCTCGCCGGGCTGCTCCAGTTCCGCGTGCACCTCTTTCAACACCGCCGCGGCGTCCAACCCCTTCTCCTCGCACACCTCGCCGAGCGGGCGGCCACCGCCGCAGCAGAAATCGATTCCGTGGCGGGCAAAGACGCGGGTGGCCAGCGGGTGTTCCGCGGCCAGTGCGCCAACCTTGGTTTCGAGCGTGATGGACATGACTTACCTCCGTTTGGGTGGACGTTTGGTGGTGGATGGTTTCTTGGGTGTGGTCCCGGCCGGCGCCGCGAGCATGCGCGCCAGAGCCGCGAGCACGGGCTCGGGATCTTTGCGGCGGCTCCCTCTTTCGTTCTTGTGGATGCCCGGCATTCCCGCCAGCGCATGGATGGTCCCCATGACTATCACGCGCAGGTGCTCGGGCTCGATGTCGTTGCGGATGGTCCCTGCGGCCATACCCTCGCGGATTGCGTCCATGAGATAGCCCGCCGATTTCTGCACCAGTTCGCGCAGCCGTGCGACGGCCCCCGGCGGCAGCGAGAGACTCGCCTCTTCCGAGCGCAGGAGCCAGGCAATGCCGGGTTCGTTCTGGAACAGCGCCACGCGGTTGCGCCCCAGCTGCAGCAGCCGCTCCAGCGGCGGCAGCGAGGGGGCGGGAAAGGTGGCGTCGATTTTCTCCAGGGCGTGGCGCACGGCGCCATCGAGGATCTCGTCCCGCGAGGCAAAGTGTCGGAAGAGCGCCCCGGAGGTGACTCCCACCTCTTTGGCGAGCACGGTGGTGGTGAGCGAGGCGAGGCCCCTCTCCCCGATGATGCGGCACACCGCCCCCAGGATCTCCTCGCGGCGCTCGGCCGCGGGCTTGCGCACGCCGGCTTTCATGCGAATATAGTAAGTAACTTCTTACTTACCTGTCAAGCGGCTTCTCGCGGGCGCGTCGCCCCGGCCCGCTCTCACTCGCAGCATCCCCTGCCGCTATCGCGCGATCACCATCTTGCGCGTCACTGTGCTGCCGTTGGCCGTGACGCGGCAGAAGTAGACGCCGCTTGCGAGCGGCGTACCCGCGTCGTTGCGGCCCGCAAACGGAATCCGCTGCCAGCCCGCCGCGGCGTCCAGAACCTCCAGCGAACCCACGCGGCGTCCCGCCACGTCATAGATTTCAACCCGCACGTCTGACGGCGCCGGCAACCCCACCCGGAACTCCGTCTGCGCGCTGAACGGGTTGGGATAGTTCTGTAGCACGGTGAGTTGCGTGATGGCGGGCGTGTCCCCCACACCGGTGGCGCCCACCACGGTGGCCTCATTGGACGGTGCGCTCTGGTTGGCGTGCACGTCGTAGGCGGTGACCACGTAGTACAGCGTGGTCAACGGCGCACCCGTGTCGGTGAGCGTAGAGTCCGTGGAACTGGACAGGAAGTTCATCGGCACCGGCGTTACACCCGCAGCGGTGGCGCGATAGACCGCGTAGTCGCGAAGGTCTTTGACACGCACACGGTTCCACTTGAGGTTGATGTCGTTGCCGGCGCGCTGCGCGGTTAGATACAAGGGTGGCGGCGGCGAAAGGTTGTCCACCGAGTGGCCGCTCGCCACGTTCGACGGCCAGTTGAGGTACTGGCTCCAGTACCCGTGCGCGATCACCTGGAAGTCGTGCGTCGCGGGTCCGGCCGCGCTGGAGTCGTAACCAGTCGGCACCGTGAGCGAGTACGCCTCCAGGTACACGGCGTCCTGCGTTCCCACCAGTTCCCAGAAGGCGGACGCCCCGGACGCCGTCGTCTCCTCGCGGATCGCGGGCCCGTCAAACGCATCCCCCACGTCCGTGAGCCGCACATTGGGAACGCCTGATTCCACGGCTGCGGCCGCCGCGGCCGCACTCGCCGCGCGCCAGACACTGTAATGACTGATGAACTGCTCGTTCAGAATGTCGCGGCTGCTGGGGAACCAGTTGACGCGCACCTTGCCCCCCTGATCCGCGGGAACATCCGTAACCGTCGAGAGCAACGGCTCGGGGTGACCCCAGTAGCCGTAACGCCCCTCGACGCGTTGTGCATATACGTCATTGCTCATATCGGTCCGCAAATCCGTCCAGGCGACAATCGCACCGCCGGTTCCGTCTGCGGCGAGCGCGTGGTCGGCCTGCCATCCGTATGCGGCGCAGACCACTTCGCCATCCCCCCCCCATCGGATGGCGCCGAGCGCACTCACCCGCTGTGCAAAAATGTCCGCCATTCCGCTCCGGTCGTCCCGCCATGCAACCACCGCACCACCGCTTCCGTCGGAGGCAACCAGAGGTTGCAGCTGGTTACCGGGAGCCGTGCAGAGAGCCACACCGCTTCCGTCCCACTGAAGAGCGCCGGCGACACTCACGCGCTGCGCGTAGACATCGGAATCGGCTCCGCTGCGAAAATCATCCCACGCGATGATCGCCCCACCCACCCCGTCGGAGGCGATGTCAGGCCTCATTTGACTTGCGGAACTGAACGGGCACATGATAACGCCGTCCGTGCTCCACTGGAGCGCACCCAGCGCGTCGATTCGCTGCGCCCGCACCTGCATGTAGGATGCGTTGACCCACTCCGCCCATGCAATCACGGCACCACCGGCTCCGTCGGGCACCACCCCGCCCTCGTTCACATTGGGCATGTTGGTCCGGAGCGTAATGCCATCAGCCGTCCACTGAACTGCCCCCGAGCCATCCACCCGCTGCGAGTAGAGGCCCCACGGCCCTCCTCGCATGTCAGCCCAGTAAGCAATCACACCGCCGGTTCCATCGGGGGTGATCCAGATGCGGACCTGGTTACTCGGTTCCGTGCAGATCGGAGTTCCGCCGGCAGTCCACTGGGCGACGCCTGCCCCGTTGATCCGCTGCGCGTAGAGGTTGTAGTCAACGGCGTTTCGATAATCCACCCATGCGATCACCGCGCCCCCCGATCCATCCGAAGCAATCGAAGGGAAGGACTGCGTATCAGCCGCGGTGCAGACTGGGACACCGTCGGGCGTCCACTGCACCACACCCGACGCATTCACCCGCTGCGCGTAGATGTCGCCGGCTCCGCTGCGCGCATCCTCCCAGGCTACAATGGCCCCACCGGCCCCGTCGGATACGAGTCCCGCTCTCACCTGGCTACCGGCAGCTGTGCAAACGGCCAGCCCGCCCGTTGTCCAGAGCATCACCCCGTAGGCATTGACGCGCTGAATGTAGATGTCGTGAAAGATGCCATCGCGCGTGTCTGTCCACACCATGATCACGCCCCCGGCGCCGTCGGAGATGCAGTCCGTCAGTTCCTGGTTCTTGGGCTCCGTGGAAACCGGCGTCCCGTTGGGCTCCCACTTGGTGAGCGTAAAGGCGGGAACAAAGGCGGGCGACACGAGGCAAGCGATTAGAATAAAAAGGGTTAGCGGGGCCTTCATGTTCAACCTCCGGGGTGGATGGGCGGCAGGCAGCCGCGGTTCAGGCGGAGTGAGCACCCGGGCCGACAATCCAGGGGTCGACGCGCGAAACTCTGTCCAGGAGGTAGGACGGCGGAGGACCCCTGAAATCACGCGGCGGATGGAGGTTCTCGCTGTACGGGAGCCAGAATCCCGGGTCCTTTCACATCGGCGGCACCGGGGACCGTGCCAACTTCAGTAGTGGACTCGGGAGCGCATTTGGTAGGCTTGATCGGGAATCCAGGATTCGGCAGGAGGCCCCCGATGCGAGCGACACGATTCCAACTTCCCCTTGCGGTGGTGATGGCCGCTGCGCTGGCGGCGTGTGGTGGTGACGACAACGTCGCGGCCGGTAGCTCGCCGTGCCTCGACGACGGCGTCACCTGCCTGTCCCTGCGGGCAGCGCCGGGAGATGTGACGTACGAAGCGTTGTATTTTCCTGGCAGCGATGAAACCGAGTATTACCTCTCCTGGGCCCCTGCCAACACCCGGCTCCGCAACTTCCGGCCCGGCCAGAAGGTCAAGCTGACGATCACCTTCGGCAGTCCGTTACTCGTCACCCGCAACCACGCCACCGAGCGGGTGAGCATTCAGGCGCACTTCGGTGTCGCCAACGGCGGCTCCTGCGGGGCTGCCACACCCACGACCACCGCGAGTATCTCGGGAGACTGGAAGCTGGCGGCCACCACCCACCAGATCGAGAGTCCCTGCATCGGCAGCGCGCTCTTCTGCACCGTCGCCAGCTATTTCGTCAACCTGAAGACGGGCGAGGAGCTGCAGAGTTTCTCGGTGGAGTTCACGGTGCCGGACAAGTTTGAGACCCTCCGGGACGCCGGCCAGCCGATTCCCGCAGTCGACCTCGAACTCACGTCGATCGACGTGACCACCGACATCGCCGGCACGCCGCAGCCTCCCCCGGTGTGGCCCAAGGGCGAACCGCTGCCGTAGGCGTTCCGGTCGGCCGAGCGCTACTTGAACTTCTGGATGCGGACGTTGCCCCAGTCGGTCACATACACGCTGCCGTCACCGGCCACCGCGATACCGCCTGCGTCCTCAAACTGGCCGTCACCCGAGCCCTGCGAACCCCACCAGGTCTGGACTTTTCCGCTGGTATCGAACACCTGAATACGCGAGAGCCCGGAGTCCACCACGTAGACGCGATTTCCCGCCACGGCAATCGTGAAGATGGTCTCGAACTCACCGAGCCGTGATCCCCGTTTGCCCCACTTGGTGACAAAGTTCCCCCCGCTGTCGAACTTCTGGATCCGGTGGTTGCCGTTATCCACGACATAAAGATTGTCACTCGCGTCCACCGCGAGTCCTCTGGGATGATTGAACTGGCCGTCCGCGTTGCCGTTACTTCCCATGTCGCCGAGGAAGTTGCCATCCGCGGCGGCGAATTTCTGGATGCGGCTGTTGTTCGGATCGCTCACGTACACGACACCGGTACCGTCAATCGCAATGCCGCCGGTGACCCCGTTGCCGACGTTCATCGGCCATTGCGCAATGAAATTGCCGTCCCGGTCGAACTTCTGGACCCGGTTCCCATCTGTCACGTACACCGCGCCGCCACCGTCAAGCGCAACATGGTAGGGCCAGTCGAACTGACCGTCACCCGCACCCCGCGATCCCCACGACATGATGAAGTTGCCGGTGGCGTCGAACTTCTGGATGCGATAATTGCCCAGGTCGGCAACGAACACGGTGTCTTCCCAGACGGCAACACCGGTGGGGCCGGTGCCAAACTGCCCATCGCCGGCACCCTGCGAACCCCACGCGAGCACGAATGCCGGCGCGGGCTCGAAGTTGTTCGACGGCGGCGTCACGGCATCGTCTTCGCACGCAACGCCAAACACCGTCAGGAGGACCAGGAACAGGTACGGGGTGATGGCGAGCTTAAGTTTGGACATGAGGTCTCCTCTCTTAAGTTCATAAGCGATGGACTTGCTTGGGCGGTGTGACCGCAGCATAGCCCGAATGAACCATGGTGGCAAGCGGCGATTGACTTGAACGAGCACCCTCGCAAGCGCCCGGTTCGTTACTCGCCGGAGCGGCGCGGCGCGCCCCAACGCTCGAACAGGACCGGAACGAGCACCATGTTCAGGAACGTCGAGGTGAGCAGCCCGCCCAGGATCACCTGCCCCATCGGGCTCTGGATCTCGTTACCGGGTTTTGCCCCGCCGATCACGAGCGGTATGAGCGCCATCACCCGGCCGGGAGGTTGGTGGCTTGCGCCGGATCGCGCCTCGGAAAATGATGCATTTGCATCGCTTGTGTCCGCCTCCGGCCGGTGGTACAAGAGCCGTGACAGTACCACGGGGGGACAGTCAGCCGTAGGTTCTCCACTCTCCCTTCATCCGTCCCCCCCAATTCTCAGCATATCGGAGCGGTTCACACCGCTTCCCACCCGAACCTCAAGGAGGCCCATCATGCGGTCCTCACACGTCATTGCAATCGTGGCTCTCGCGCTCACGGTCACGTTTGGCTGCAGCCGGGAGAAACCGGTCATGCCGGAACAGGCCGGCAGCGACAACCTCGCCGTGACGGCGAACGACGCCGAGCTTCTGGCGAGCGCAATCGTCGCACGAAGCGGCTGGGAACTCGACCCGGAGGCGTTGACACCAAAGATCAGCCAGCAGGGCGTTGACGCACTGGAACATCAAATTATGAACTACAGCCGGCAGCCGCTCACGGGTGACATTGCCCACTACTACTTCGAGGTGCGCGTCGGTCCGGGTCTCTACGACGTCATCGGGCTGCACCGTGTCGTCAAGGAGACGAGTCCCAACAGACCTATCCGTTCGAAGAAGTCAATCTTCCTGCAGCACGGAGACGCGGTCGGCTTCGTCAAGTTCCTGTTCGGCGTCGCGTCGCCCAACACGCCCGACGAGCAGTCCGCCGCCATCTTCTTTGCTGAGAACGGCGTCGACGTCTGGGGCATCGACCAGGACTGGATCCTCGTTCCGGAAAGCGAGACGGACTTCTCCTTCATGGCCGACTGGGGCCTGCAGCACAATGTCGACAATCTGAACATCGGCATGACCATTGCCCGAGAGGCACGTCTGCTCACGGGAAACGGCTTCCGCAAGATGAACCTGCTTGGTTACAGCAGTGGAGTCATCACGACATTCGCCCTGGTGAACCAGGAGACGCAGCTTCCGCCGG
>JAOUHG010000057.1 GCA_029865265.1 Candidatus Krumholzibacteriia bacterium
CTCAGCCCGAATTCCGCAGTTGAAAACCCAGGTGTGTTCACAAGTTGCGGTTAGTTCAAATGAATTCCTGTACTACCACGAAGACAGCATTCACCACGTTCAACTGCGGCGCAGTTCAAAATCGACAAGTTAAGACATTGACTATCAACGCATTTTTGAAAGTGGGCGTTGGCCTGGATCGTCTACTGCGGAATCCGGGCTCAGGGGAACGATGTCGCAGGACGCGAACGGCGTCACCAGGCTCGTGGAGTGAGGGCCACCTATCGGCATAGGCGCAATGCCACCACATGACTCTGAGCCGCAATGCAACTCCGCATCACTCATGGGGATCAGATCGTGGTGACCTGACGAACTCGACGGTAAGAGATAAGTGGGGGGGGGATTGGCAGGCTACGGAAAAACGATAATTAAATGGATCCGATAGGTAGAGGTTGAATGCGCAGGGTGAGGAAGGACTGTTGTTGTAGGGTCATGCCGCAACCCCTTCGAGCAGGCTGCGGAAAAACCCTCCGTTCATCCTTCGATCAACTCAGGACGACCGGAGAGGGCATTGATGATCCTGATGTTTTTCGATCGTGCTGAGTCCGTCGAAGCACATCAATCGATGTTTGTCCGCAAGCTGCTGGATCTTACAGTCACGTAGCCTTAGGCAGATGGGCGATCATCACTGCTGGGCCATCCAGCGGTTCTGGACCAGCCACCCGTTGATCTCTTCCAGATCCGTCCGCGTGATGGTGCCGCCCCAGACCCGTAAGGCCACCACGGACCGGATATAGTCGTAGCGGGCCTTGGCGTAGCCGAAGCGCGACTTCAACAGATTCTTTTTTGCTTCCAACACAGCCACGATCGTCGAGGCGCCCAACTCGTAGCCCCGAAGCTGGCCGTCCCGCGCCTTAACCCGAGCTTCCACTTCGCGCGCCGTCGAGGCGATACGCGAATAGCCCGTTTGCGCATTCAGGTAGGCCGTACGTGTCTCCCGTTCGATCTCCCGTTGCTTTTCCAGGCGCTTGTACTTGGTGATTTCAAACCGGGCGATGGCTTCGCGCTCTCCGGCTTTGGTGCTGCCTCCGGAATAGAGGGGTACGTTGAATTGTAAGCCCAAGGTGCCGACCGTATAGGGGTCGAGCTGGCGGTTGTCGAACCCGCCGTTCTTGGCGTAGATGCCTGACATCTGCAGGGACACCTGCGGCAGATGGTTGGCCCACTGACTGGCGATGGTCTTGGCCGCTGCCTCCAGCGCATGTTGCAACGCCCGCATCGCCGGATGGCGCTGGACTGCCTCCGTCACCCACTGGTCGGCCTGCCCAGGCACCGGCGGCAACTCCTCCTTCTTGAGCCGCGCCAGATCTGTCACCGGCACCCCGACCACCTCCCGCACCTTTTCCAGCGCGACGGCCATCGCATTGTAGAGTTCGAGCTCACGCGTCTTGAGGGTCTGGTAGTAGGCCTCGACTTCGTACAGATCGGTGACCTTGGCCATGGCGCGTTCGTACATGCGGCGGATTCGCTGCATGTCCCCCTCAGTCAAATCCAGTTCGCTCTGCAGGTAGCCGGCTTCATCAGTAGCCTCCAAGAACTCGAAGTAACGATCGACAAGATCGGTGGCGAGGGTCATGCGGGAATCTTCCAAGTCCTGCTCCGCCTGCTTGACGATGAACCCAGCGCCTTCGAACGCCCGATAGGAGGCCAGGTCGAACAGCGCTTGCCGGGCCTGCACGACGCCGCGCAACCCTTGATACTGTGTCGTGATGTCCGTCGTCCGCCCGGTCAAGCGGTTGGGCACTTCCTGGGTGAACTCGTTCCAGGAGATGTTGCCTGTGGCCGACACTTGGGGCAAGAGCTTACTCCGGGCCTGATCCTTCTGCGCCTCCGCCTGGAGGATGGACGACCTGCGGCCTTCCACGATGGGATTCGTCGTCAGGGCAAGATCGTAGAGCTGCAGCAAATTCGCCGGCGCCTTGTCGGGAGCCGGTTGTCCCTCAGCCACAGCAACGACGGGGCTCAGAAGCGTCAGGAACAAGCAGAGTAGGACTCCGTGGCGGATCGTCATGTCGTCCATGGTGGAATCAGCTCAATCTTCGATGAAGGAGCGTTTGAAGGTGTCGGTCAAGGGCTTCATTAAATATTGCACGAGGGTCCGTTCCCCCGTATTGATCAGCACCTCCGCGGGCATCCCCGGCACTAGTTGGAGGTTCGCCGTACTCAACGCCTCGAGCCCCTCGGGCGAAACGGCGACGCGTGCCAGATAGTAGGCCGCATCCCCTCCGCTGGACTCCTTGGGCTGCTTGGGATTCTTCTGGTCGGAGCTGTCCTGGACCATCCGATCCGCCGAAAGACTGATCAGTGTCCCCATGATCGTCGGGAGATCGCGGGTCTTAAACGCGCTGAACCGCACCTCCGCCTGCTGGCCCACGTGCACCCGATCAATATCGATGGGCGAGACTTGGGCTTCGATGATCAGTTTCTGATCTTGAGGCACGATGTCGAGCAGCCGCCCCCCCGGAGGAATGACGGCCCCGATGGTATGCACGGCCAACCCCAGCACCATCCCGGAGACAGGGGCCTTGATGACGGTACGATTGACGGTACTCTCGAGCGATTGCACTTTCTCCCGGACTTCGAACAATTCGGTCTGGACGTCGCTCAGTTCTTTGGCCACTTCCCGTTGGAGATCTTTCTGCAGCTGTAAGATTTTCAGTTCGATTTCGGCGATTTGCAACTCGCTTGCCGCGATGTCGGACACCAGCTCTCCGCGTTGCCCTTCGCTCTGCGCCAGGGCGCGGTCCATTTCCTCGACCTTCTGCTTTTCGGTGAACCCCTCCTTCAACAAACTCCTGAAGTCCGATACATCGCCGCGGTAGGACTCCACCAGACGATCCTTGCTGTGCTTCTGCGCCTGAAGTCCCTCCACTTTGGCCCGCAGTTGCTCGATCTGTCGGCGATACACCGCACGTTCGCCATCGTACGCCGCCTGACGCACGTTGAAGGTTTGATCCTGCAACCGCACGGCGTCCTGGACGCGCGAGTCGCTTTTGTGCGCGAGCAAGTCCTGGGGATAGCGCACGGATCGGAGTCCGTCGCGCTGCGCGGCAAGACGAGCCTCCTGGGCGACCCGACTATAGAGCTGCCCCCGAAAGACTTCGAGCTGGGCACGGGATTGGGTATCGTCCAGCGTCGCCACCACCTGGTCTTGCTGTACGGCGTCTCCATCATGGACATCGATGGTGCGAATGATCCCGCCCTCAAGGTGCTGCACGGTCTTGCGATAATGTTCGACGGTGATGACACCGGGCGCCAAGGCAGCACTCTGGAGCGGCGCCAGCGAGGCCCAGGCCCCGAAGCCGCCGAAGACGACCAGGACGAGCACCAGCCCCTGGCGACGAATCGCGCGATCGTCGCTCAAGACACGGGGAGGAGCTTCGAGCAACCGTTCAGCCATGAGACACTGGTCTCCTGCACATGGATACACGCCTCACGGCTTCAGGCCCGAGGCGGCCGGCATGACACGGCCCAAGGAAACCGCCCCGGCCGGTCTCGGTGAGGCCGCCGGTTGCTGCACTTTTGCCATAGCCGCCAAGACCTCATCACGCGGACCATACAGCACGAGTTTTCCACCGACGACCATCGCGATCTTCTGCACCACCTGGAGCACATTCGTGCGATGGGTGACGACCACGACAGTACAGCCGTCCCGTTGAAGTTGTTGAATCGTCGCCATGAGGGCGGCATCACCAGCCATGTCGAGGTTCGCATTGGGTTCATCGAGGACCACGACTCGCGGACGTCCATAGATCGCCCTCGCAATACCAATGCGTTGCTGTTGTCCGGCCGAGAGGGCGACGCCCCCACCGATGAGCGGCGTATCGTAGGCCTGCGGCAAGGTCAGCACCATCTCATGGATTCCCGCCCACTGCGCGGCCTCCACCACTCGCTCGGCGTCGACGTCGCCAAACCGGGCGATGTTCTCCGCCACCGTGCCGTCGAGCAACTCGACATCCTGCGGCAGGTATCCGACGGACTGACCGAACTGGGTGCGATCCCAGTTGTGCACATCCGCGCCATCGAGGCAAACCCGTCCTCGCGCCGGAATATACAGACCGAGGATCGCCCGCGCTAAGGTGGATTTCCCGGCCGCGCTCGGTCCGATGAGGGCCACCGACGTCCCCGACTCGATGGTGAGCGTAATCCCGTTGAGAATCGGCTCCGTCCGGCCAGGAACCGCAATGACAAGGTCCTCCAGCTTGATCTGCCCCTGCAACTCCGGCAGAGTCATGCGGGAATCCCGTTCCGGGATGGTACGGAGCAGGGTATCAAGACGCCCATAGGCCTCGCGTGCCCCGAGAAACCCGCGCCAACCCGCAATCATTTGGTCGAGCGGGGCCAACGCACGCCCCAAGAGAATGGACCCGGAGATGACCAACCCCGGCGAGATGTCCTTATGGATGGCCAGATAGGCGCCGAGCCCCAACGCCAGCGATTGAATCGTCAGCCGATAGGTCCGCGAGAGGGCGTGGATCACGCCCCCCTTGGTGCTGGCTTGACTTTGGAGCGCCAAGACCTGCTGTTGTTTCGCCTGCCAGCGGGCCCGCAAACGGGGCAACATGCCCATCGCTTCGACGACTTCGGCATTGCGTAAATGGCGTTGCGCGAATTGAGTGGCCGCAATCGATTCGCGGTTTGCCTCCGCCAGGTCCTTGCGGGTCGCCACCTCATTCCAGATCGCCAACCCCGCCAACACCAGCATCGACAGCACCGCCACGACCCCGAAGTACGGATGAAAGAGAAACATGAGCCCGGCATAGATCGGCATCCAGGGCGCGTCGAAAAACGCCAGCAACCCCGGCCCGGTCAAGAATTGTCGGATCTGCAAGAGATCGCTCAGCGGCTGCGAGGTGGCAACGGCTCCGCTGCTCGCCAGCGATTGTCGAAAGATCGCATCAAAGACCCGTTCCCCCAGTTGTTCGTCGAGCCGCGCACTCGTCGCGACCATGATCCTGGTCCGGATCCATTCGAGTCCGCCGAGCGTGAGGTAGAGAAACACCGCAATGATCGTGATCATCGTCAACGTCGATTCACTCCCGCTCATCAGCACTCGATCGTAGATGGCCAGCATGTAGATGGCCGGCACGAGCATCAGCAGATTGACGAACAAGCTAAAGAACGCGGTGGTCAGAAACGACTGGCGGCACGCCTCCAAAGCCCGGCGCAGATCGGAAGATTGGCTCGCAGGATTGTTCGTCGGGGTAGACTTGTTTGGTGTCGTCATGGCTGCGGTGAGTTCGTGGAGCCGTGGGTATTCGCGGGTGAACACTCAAATTATGAGAACGCGCATGCCCCCCAGGTGCGCCACCTAGGGGAGGACTGGATAGTACCTCACTTATGCAGGCAGGTTCAAGTCATTCGGCCATGGCCTTTTGCTCCTATTTTATACGTACCGGAGACAACTCCCGCTCATGAACGCAAGCCGTTCCTATCCTCGAATCGCGCTGCGGAATCACTCTTCGTCCGACCGAAGAAGCTCTACCAGATTAGGGACCTGCAACGAGGCGCCCGGTCTCATGGCATTGCTCTTTTGATATCACATCCATTCTCACCGACACATCGCCCCCCGATGGGATCCACCGCAAATGCGGCCGGGGGCTCACCTCGCTGCCAGCGTTCCCACATAGCCTGATAGGCCGCTTCGATGTGGCGGCGGAACCGGTCGACATCGAACAAGGAATGCGTATCTCGATTTACGGCCAATTTCTGCTTCAGCGCAACTAACTCGCCTGGATGAGTCGCCAGCCGCAGCGCCAGGGCTTCGTAGTCGGCCAGATTGGTGGTAATAAGTTCCGGAAGGCCGATGGCCTGCAGCAGGCTCCCGGCCACCCGCCCGGCAAAGGCCTGACCCCGACATGTCAGGACCGGCAGGCCGGCCCATAAGGCATCGCTCGCCGTCGTGTGCGCGTTATACGGCAGCGTGTCCAAGAACAAGTCTGCCTGCCGGTAACGCGCCAGATGCTGTGCAAGCGGCATGCGCGGAGCGAATACCAGCCGGTCCGGACTCACTTCCCGCGCTTCAGCCTCTCGGCGCAGATTATCTTCGGCAGATTCGTTCGCCTTGAATAACCACAATACGCTGCCTTCAACTTGGGCCAGCAGCCGCATCCAGATATCGAACAGCTCCGGGTGGATCTTGTAGCTGTTGTTGAAGCAGCAGAAGACGACGCCCGCCTTCGGCAAGCCCAATTCCTGGCGGCTGGGCGTGGCCTTGGCGATCTCCCGCCGCGAGGCGCACTGAAAGGTGTCAGGCAGATAGACAACCTGCTCCGTATAGCAGGAACCTAACTCTTCCGGAATCACAAACCGGTCGGCCAGGAGGTAGTCCATGAACTCCGCGCCCATGGTCCCGGGAAAGCCGAGGTAGTTCACCTGGATCGGCGCCGCGCGACCTGCAAAAATCCCCGGACGGCTGAAGGTCGTGTACCCGGCCAAATCCACCGCAATATCGATATCCAGTTCTCTTAGCCTCCGCGCCACCGCTTCGTCGGAGGCCGTACGCACGTCCAGGAACTGGTCGAAGCCTCTGACAAGCCGCTGGCGACAAGGGTCATTCGACGCTGGGCCGATCGAGACACCGAAGACTTGGAAGCGCGAACGGTCATGGTGTTCGATCAGGTCGGAGATGAGGTGGGCGATAGGGTGCTGGCGAAAATCCGGCGACACATAGGCGAGGCGAATGGTGTTGTGAGAATGCTGTGGACCTTGCGAGCCAAGCGTGTAATCTGAACAATACTCTTGGGTACGCATTTCAGCACACTGGCGCTGTTCGAGAGGATCATCAGACACATTCAGAAACACAAATGGCGTGACGCAGCCTATGCCTTGCCGAACCCCCTCACGCAGCTGTTGTGAGGCCCGAGTATGGTCGGTCCATTCACAGATGTTCGCTCGGCACTTCGCAATCGATCCATGGAGAAACGGATAATCGCTATTCAAACCCAAGACCTGTTCGAAACAAGCCAACGCCTCCATGTGTCGATTCTTGCCATAACAGAGCTCGCCCAAGGCAAAATACACGTCAAGATAGCCTGGCTTGAACGCCAGGGCTGTTCTATAGGCAGCTTCGGCGTCCGTCGTCCGCCCAATCTCTTTCAGCAGTCTGCCGAGATGGTAATGGGCATCGGGAAAGTCCGGCCGCAGTTCTAACGCCTGGCGGTAGGAAGCCTCGGCATCGGCCCATTGATGTCCCGCCTGATAGACTTGCCCCAAGTTCGAATGTGCGTTCACCATGTCTGGTTGCACGTGCAACGCGTGTTGGTAACAGGCAATCGCCTCCAGGTAGCGCCGCTGCTTCTGGTACACACCGCCCAAGCTGTTGTGGAAATTGGCGATATCGGGGGCCAACGTGATGGCTCGGCCGATGTGTTTCTCCGCGGTTTCAAATTCGCCTCCCTCCAACGCAATCGTTCCCAGCAGGTGCCAGGCATCAGCCCGCTCCGGTTGGCCGCGCAAGACATCCTGGTAGCAGGCCTCCGCTTCAGCCAGTCGGCCAGACTTTTGATGCTCGATGCCCAAGTCCAGCTGCCGTTCACAGACGGTCGCCAGCCTCTTGCGCAGGTCCACATCTTCCGGTTGATGGTGGAGGGCGCCCACATAGCACTCAATCGCCCGACCGAGTTGTCCCTGCTGGAGAAACGCATTCCCCAGATTCCCCAGAAAGACCGGCTCGTGCGGCTTCAAGGCGAGCGCACGCTGAATCCGTTCCACCGCGTTCTCATACTGTTGCTGCTGCGCAGCGAGGACCCCCCATAGATGCCAGGCATCGGGATTCTGCGGCTGCGATTTGATCAGGCGCTGATACCCAGCCTCGGCCTCCGCGTATCGCCCGGCTTGATGATGGTTGAGCGTGACGGTGAGTGTGTCGGGCCTGGGATGGCTGCGGGGTGCGTGGTTGTTCTTCAGTCGGCTCATGGTGTCTACGCCACCGGCGAGTAACTGAACATCACATCGTCCTCCGGGAGGCGCGGTGATAAAAAAGCCTCGTCGGACCTGTTCGATCCGACGAGGCAAGATACTGAACCCCAGTCTCAGATGGCAAGGGAAGATCGACAGCTCCGACGGAAGAAGCCTGTTAGGACTGCTTCGCCTTCGCCGCGCTCGCCAGCAAGCCATTCAACTGCTGCGCCAACTGGGCCGCCGTATCCGGTGGCAAGGCGAGACGGCAAATGCGCTGGCCGCCGATTGAATCGGGTGGATTGCCACCCGTCCGGGCAGCCTGGGTGATCGCATGCAAGCCTCCCGGTTCCAGAAAACCGAATTCGAGGAGTAACAGCCCGCCCGCATTCGTCACCCCACTGAAATTGCAGAACATCGGCTGCGTCGACTGCTCGCCCGGCGCGAGGCGGATGCCTACCTGCATGCGACGCTCTGCTCCTTCATTGCCAGCCCCCTGTGCCGCCCCCTCTGATTTGTCAGATTTCTCAGCCATACAAGTCCCCCCTCATGTAAGAAAAAACTGCCTCGACGTTTCGGAACCGTCACAATGCCTAGCTTATCCCTCATTTCTCCGCAATTACAAACCACTTTGCCATCGACGGGAAGGAGCCATTCTGAGTCCAGGACAACCAACCACGTCCACCCTTCAGGTCTGAAAAAAATTCCCGCCGTGCCGAAGAGCACGGCGGGAATTGTCCTCACTCGGTCATCCGAGAATGACGCTTACCCGAACATCACCTCCGATTGGTAGTCCTGAACACCAACCAGGGTGATCGGCTCGACCCGCTCGCCGACGCCCAAGGTGGCTCCCATATCGTTGTGGTCGTGGCCGAGCAGGTGCCCGAACTCATGTTCCACCGCAGAGAGCAGATCAACCTTGTTCGGATTGACCTGGCCGTTCACGCCGCTCAACGACCAGCCGTAGCCGGCCGCGTCATCGTCGATCGTGATGCCGTCCCACCCAGTCTCCGCCAACGTGTTGCCGCCCAGGTCGGCGATATCGATCTCCGCCGACTTCAGGGCTTGCAACCCCTCTTCGCTCGCCCCTTGCGCCGCCCAGTACGCGATGGCTTGGTCGATCACGTGCTGCATCGCCGCTTCCTTGAGCGCCGATGCATGACCACCTTCTCGCGCCTGCCCGTCGAGGGTCAGCGCAGACTTGGGCGCCAACGTAATGCCCTTGGAGTCGGTTTCCTCAACGCTACCGTTGACGCCAACATTGGTATTGAAGGTGTACTGGACGGTTGGTTTTGACCCTTGAGGGAGGCCAACTACGGTTCCTGTATCGTATTTCACTCCGATGACATAGAGCGAACCGGCTACCGGCGTGAATGTCAAGAGCACATCGCCCTTGTCAACACCGCTGCCAAAGGTGGTGCTAATGCCACTATTGACTTGTGTGCAGGTCTCATTCGAATCGATCTTGCCATTGTTGTTGGCATCGATGACACGATAGAGCTTCACATCGTTCGTCACGGCGTTGAAATTCCACTCCGTGTTCCCAACGGCAGTTGTTGTGTTGGTCGGGCCGTTATTGCTTTGGTCAATCTTGACCGTCAACGGACTGGTTCCCTGAATCGTATTGGACAGCCCTGTGTAGTAGAAGAACACCCCGGGGTTCGTGGCATTGATCAGACCTTTATTGGTCCCGT
>JAOUHG010000058.1 GCA_029865265.1 Candidatus Krumholzibacteriia bacterium
AGGCCAAGCTGTTCGAGGAATACGTCAAGCTGCAGCTCAACCCCAAACAGCTCGAGCGCATCGTCGAGAACATCCGCGCCACGCGCGACCGGCTCAAGGACTTCAACGCCAAGCACGCCGAGTACGAAG
Organism: Candidatus Krumholzibacteriia bacterium; assembly: GCA_029865265.1. Classification (NCBI taxonomy): domain Bacteria; phylum Candidatus Krumholzibacteriota; class Candidatus Krumholzibacteriia; species Candidatus Krumholzibacteriia bacterium. Next base: position 130 of record JAOUHG010000058.1, read on the forward strand.
AGTTCGTGGGCTTGAGCTACGACGACATCGCCGGCCACGTGAAGAAGCTCAAGGCCGCGTCGCGCCGCCGGAGCGTGAAGGTGGGCGGCAAGGGCACGTGGTCGCTGGAGATGCTGGAGGATTTCGAGCGCAAGATGCGCGCCCTGCGCGTGGAGATCAAGGCCATCGAGAAGGAAGAAAACCTCTCCAGCGAGGAACTCGACAAGGTGGTCGAGAGCATCCGCCGCGGCGAGATCCAGGTGCAGCGCGCCAAGAAGGAGATGATCGAGGCCAACGTGCGCCTCGTGATCGCCATCGCCAAGCGCTACACCAACCGCGGCCTGGAATTCCTCGACCTGATCCAGGAGGGGAACAGCGGTCTCATGCGCGCGGTCGACAAGTTCGACTACCGCAAGGGCTACAAGTTCTCCACCTACGCGACCTGGTGGATCCGCCAGGCCATCACCCGCGCCATCGCGGACCAGGCCCGCACCATCCGCGTGCCGGTGCACATGATCGAGGCCATCAACAAGGTCTCGCGTGCGCAGCGCAAGCTGGTGCAGGAGAACGGCCGCGATCCCACCCCGGAAGAGGTGGCTAAGAAGCTCAACTACCCGCTCGACAAGGTGAAGAGCGTGATGAAGGCCAGCATGGAGCCGATCTCGCTGGACCGGCCCATCGGCGAGGACGAGGACTCGAACCTGTCCGACTTCATCGAGGACACCTCGGCGGCCTCGCCGTCGCAGTCGGCGTCGCACGCCATGCTGCGCGACCAGCTCAACCGGGTGCTCTCCACGCTCACGCGCCGCGAGGAGAAGGTGATCCGGCTGCGCTTCGGGCTGGGCGACGGTACGCCGCGCACGCTCGAAGAGGTGGGGACCATCTTTAATGTGACGCGCGAGCGCGTGCGCCAGATCGAGGCCAAGGCCCTGAAGAAGCTGCAGCATCCCAGCCGCGCCCGCAAGCTGAAGGGCTACACCGAGATCATATGAGCCAGCGCGCGCCGGCTGTGCTACGCTGCGCGCGAGGGCCCATAGCTCAGTTGGTCAGAGCGGCGGGCTCATAACCTGCTGGTCCCAGGTTCAAATCCTGGTGGGCCCACCAGTCAAGAAAACGCCGCCCCGTGCGGGGCGGCGTTTTTGTTGAAAGCCAGAAAGCGCCGATGGCCCTGCGGTCGCGGCTGACATCGACGTGTCAATTCACCATGTGCTTGTCGTCCGGACGATCCGGGCAGTCGCAGTCGTTGCCGTCCACGCCGGGAACGATGTCACCGTGGGCGCGGTGGGCCGGCAGGGCAGACATGTCGATGGTGATGGTCACGTATGAGCCATTGCCCTTGCGGTGACACACTCTCACCTTGCTTGGCGCAATGTCGCCGCCGTGGTTGTAACCCTCGTGCGTGTATCCGACGACCGTCGCCACGCCCGTGTTGACGTCCACGTGCATGAGCGGGGCGTCGACCTCATCACACTCGCTGAATCCCTTCATCGCCGTCGCCCATAGCACGTCGTTGTCGTCGAAGGCGATCGACATGATCTCCATCCACGGCCAGTCTTCCGGGCAGACACCGGGCACGTTGTTCTGCGGAACGCCGGTGACGTGGGTAACGAACGTGGAGGCGCCGGTCTGGGGATCCAGCAGGTACAGGTCGTTGGCAAATGTGGACCAGAGGCGTCCCTGCGAATCGAACGCCATGTCCATCCACTCGGTATGTCCGGTGTCTCCAACGCGGGTGGCCTCGCCGGTGTACTTGTCGAAGCGGTACAGGTACGAGTCACCCCAAACGTAGGTGGGCTCGCCCCCCGTCTCCGGCGGTCCAACCGTGAAGCCCGTGGCGTAGACGTTGCCGCAGGCGTCGATCTCGGGGCCGGCGAAGTTCAAGGGATGGGTCGGGCCGATGTAGGTCAGCGCACCCGTCTGCAGGTCCACCCGCGCCAGGCGCGCCTTGGAGTGCTCCTGCACGCCGTCAAACCAGCTGACGATGGTGTACATCGTCCCATCCACGTCGAAGGCCACGCCGTACGGGGCGAAGAAGGCATCGGGGTATTCTGGATCGGGCGAGATATCGTACAACCAGAGGCTCGTGCCCAGCCCCGTGCGCGTATCAATCCACTCCAACGCCACGGCCCAGTCGTTCTCGATGGCCCAGTGGGACGTGTAGAACTGGGACGGCGCGGTGGACGATGGAAGCAGGCTGTTGGCAGTGGAGCCGTCTGAAACAACGGGTGGCTCCTCGCCGCAGCCAAAGACGAAGAGCGTGATCGCGAGCAGGCACAGGAGAAATACGGACGTTTTCATGGTGAGTTCTCCTCGGTCGATCTGGTTCTTGCAAAAAGGAGAGAAATTCAGCTTTTCGACACGTGCTGACAAGATGCGCGCGTTGCGAACAGCAGGAGCCCACGACGGATGAGTCGCTGTGGAGGACGCGTGTTGTTGCCACCCGGTCTCGTAGAGGCGCTGGATTGTCGGAGCGGTGACAGGCGCGTTCGGCACGGCGACAGCCGCTGGTGTCAGCAGCGGGATTCTAGTCGTGGCGGCGGAGAGGCATCAATGATGCATGTGCATTATTTACTGGACGTCACCGGGCGGTGACGGCTACCAGCCGCCCCCGGGGAGTCCGCTCCGGGGTGCATGGTCGGGGTGCGAGTCACCTTCCCGCGCGGGCAGGCTGCCCGGCAGCTTCGAGCGCGGCACGAGCCTCGGTAATCAACCGGGTCATGTCCGCGTCGGGGTGCGTCACCTCTCTATCCAGGATCGCGAACTGGCGGGCCGCTTCGTCTCCGCGGCCCGTCTGTGCGTAGAGGGAAACGAGTCGCAGGCGAACGAGGGAAGAGAGCATCCTCGCGTTGAGCCGCGACGTCCACGGCGATACTCCAGGGGTCAGGGCGAGTTCGAAATATGCGGCGGCGGAGTCGGGAAGATCCTGGGACACAAACGACTCCGCTGTGATCCATCGGAGATACACCCGGTCCAGCCCAATGCCAAAACGATACGAACCGCGCGACAGAGGCGCCAGGAGATCGGTCGCCTGACGCCACCGACCCGCCAACTCATGCTCCAGTGCCATGACGAGGTCCTGGCGTACGCCTGAATCGCGCAGATCGTCTTTCGAGAGTCCGTGCAGGAAGCGGCTGGCTTCGGCTGTGTCGCTACGCGCCGCCATCGTGAGTGCTCGTATGACCCTCTCGCCTGTAGTCGAATCGCCGATGCCAGACATCGAAATATCGCGGCCCCGATCCGATGAAGCCACAACGAGAAAGAAGTCACGATCCGAATCCGAATGCGCCTGGCGCAGGAGGCTGCCGGCCTCAAGCAGCGATCCTTCTGCCGCCCGATTGCACGCCATGACGACGAGTGCCTGTTCGTGAATATCGTCCGCAAGGGTCGGATCGTTCCGGAACAACCGGGCCAGGCTATCCGCCGCGGTCCAGTCGCTCGCGGCCACAGGAATCGCCATGTGGTAGGCCAGGGCGGTTCCTCTTAGCTTGGTGCTTTCCAGTCGGGCCTCGTCGATGAGACCGAACATGAGTAGCATATCGATCTCGTTTGCGAGTACCCACTGCTGCGGTCCGAACGGCCCCACGTGTGCTGCGCGCCGGGCGCAATCGAGTGCTTCCTGGTAGCGACCGGCGATCATCAAGAGGCCGACGCGATTCCCCAGCGAACTGCTCAATTGATAGCCTCGGCGGATCAACTCCTGGCTGAGCGCATCGGCACGCTCGAAATTGCCGTCCAGGCTCTCCTTGCATTGCTGGAGGAACATCTGCCCTTCTTCCGTCAGCCGCTCCGGGTGTCGAAGTGCCTGATTCAGTGCATAACGCACCGAATCCATCTCGCTGAGATGCCAGTGACCGAACATCTTCAGGGCCCAGGCCTCAGCGAAATCAGGATCGATACGAAGTACTTCGCGCAGGAGTACCAGAGAGCCGCGGTCGTCCCCCTGCATCTGCTGCATCTCGAACGCTTCGGCGTACTTGCGATAGGCCTCGAAAGACGGCGTTGCGGCCGTCCAACGAAGGTGTGTCTGCTGGAGTGCGGACCGCTTCTCCCCGAGCCCTTCGCGTAGTTTCTCCGCGAGGCGCCGCAGGGTGGCAATCAACGCGTCCTCACCATTGGCTGTGTCGTTGAAAGAACAGATGACGCTGCCATTGTCCGCGTCAACCGCCCTGAGCACGATTGCGTAGTTGGAACCCAGGCGGTCTATGCGTCCTTCCACGACGGTCCTAATACCGCTCCGGTACGCTATTTCCCGGGCGATCGCACCGTCCACCCGGGTGGTCTCCGGCATTGCCGCCAGGGAAAGGCCAATTCTGATCTGTTCGGTCGGGACTGCCTCGACGATGTTCGACTCGTCCAGAGTCGCAATAACCAGATGTCTTGCGGCGACGCCAAGCGAAGGTGATTCCCTGGGAGCGTCGAATTCGGCAACCATGACCCATGGCCGCGGATCTGCTGGGCCGCTGTTGCCCGCGTCCCCGGTCGGCAGCCATCCCCGGTCGATCGCCAGCCACGCGGAAGCGGCGATCGTTGCCGTGAGGACGAGGAGAGGAGCGGTGAGTCTCCGCCGCCTCAACCTGCGCAGCAGGGAGGATCGCGGAGTCTTGATTCCGCGCGAAATGAGGTCGCGCTGTGTCTCGAGATCCGACAGGAGCGCGGTCATCGTCTGGTAACGCTTCGCAGGGTCTTTTGTGAGCGCTTTATCGAGAACGTCTTCCAGGGTTCCCGGCACTTCGCGTCGTGTCTCTATGATCGGCCTGGGGGCCTCATGCATGATCGAATAGAGCAGCGCGGGTTCCACCGCCCCCTTGAATGGCAGTTCGCCAGAGAGCATCTCGTAGAGCATTACGCCGAGTGACCAGATGTCGGTGCGATGATCCACGGCGTCACCCGCCGCCTGCTCCGGAGACATGTAGGCGACTGTCCCGACCATCGTCCCGCTCTTTGTGAGCCGGGTCTGTGTTGCGAGCTTTGCGAGTCCAAAGTCCACCACCTTCGCCTGACCCTCTGGCGTAACAATGACGTTGCCCGGCTTGACGTCCCGGTGGATAACGCCTGCCTCGTGTGCCTTCGATAGGCCTCGTGCCACCTGCACGGCGATGTCCAATGCCTCATCAATCGCCATCGGACCGTCCCCGACCTTCTCGGTGAGGTTCCCACCCTCGACAAACGCCATGGCGATGAACGTCTGTCCATCGGCCTCGTAGATCTCGTGGATTGTCGTGATATTGGGATGATCGAGGGCGGCGGCCGCCTGGGCTTCGTGAAGGAATCGCTTCTTCTGCTGTGGATCCGCCAGCAGGTGGGGAGAGAGGAACTTCAGGGCAACGGTGCGTCTGAGGGTGAGATCCTCAGCCTTGTAGACAACGCCCATCCCCCCGCGCCCGAGTTCCGCGGTGATCCTGTAGTGAGATATGGTTTGGCCGATCAATCCCGGTCCTCCGCGAACTGCAGTGGTCGGAGTGCAGAGAAGGCAGTTTACATGATCTTCGTAGATCTGTAGAGCCGGTTGTCGCGGTCGGCGCTGTGGCTCGGGGGCGGACCTTGGTTTTCGAGGCTTGCCGGGCTCGGGAAAGCCCACTCCGGGGGTGGGTTGACGTGCCCTTGTTCTCACGCTACTCTGGCCGACAGGAAACCATGAACGACCTCCGCCGCGACATCAGCCTGTTTGTCTCCGTGGCCCGCATCGAGGCATCGCTGCACAGCGACCGGCTTGCCCTGCAACGAATACCCACCGAGATAGAGACCATCGACCGCGCCCTCGCCGGCCTCGAGGCCCGCGAGAAGGCGGCGCGCGCCAGACTCGACGGCCTGCTGGTGGCACGGCGCGACACCGAGAAGCGCCTGCACGAGCACGAGGATCACCTCAAGAAGTGCAAGAGCCAGCAGTCACTGGTGAAGACCAACGACGAGTACACCGCCATGATCAAGGAAATCGCCAACCTGGAGAAGGCGATCGGTGACGACGAGGAAAAGATCCTCGTCCTCATGGACGAGATCGAGGCAGCGGAGAAGGAAACCGCCGCGGCGCACGAGGCCCTGCAGGTGGAGCGCGGCAAGCGCATGGCGGAGCGCGACACGCTGGAGGCGAAGAGCGCCGAACTCGCCACCGAGGTGGACCGGCTCACGCGCGAGAAGCCGAAGATTCTCTCCGAAATCAGCCCCGCGCTGCTCAAACGCTACGAGCGCGTCGCCGACCGCTTCGGCGACCTCGCGGTGACGCGCGTTCAGGACGAGCACTGCGGCGTGTGCCGGCAGCAACTGCCGCCGCAGGTCGCCGTCGAGGTGCGCAAGAACGACCAGTTCATCACCTGCCAGGCCTGCGGGCGCATCCTCGTCTACTATGCGGATTGAACCACCCCTCGCCGAGCGCCTCGACGTCCTCCTGCAGAAGCTCCTCGACGGCAAGACCCTCGCGGTGGCCGCCGCGGAAGCCGGCATCGGTGCTGCGGAAGTGGTGGGGATCACGAGGAAATTCAAAAAGGAACTGGCGGAAATAGCAAAGAAGCACCCCACAAAGAAGACGAACGCAAACCAGAAACTCGCCCTCGTTGCCTACGCCGACGGCGGCTCGCGCGGCAACCCTGGCAGGGCGGCCTGTGCGGCGGTCATCACCGATGCAAGCGGTGCCGAGCTCCTGCGGCGCGCGCGCCTCATCGGCAAGGCCACCAACAACGTGGCCGAGTACGAAGCCGTGCGCCTGGCGCTGGAACTGTGCGCGGAACTGGGTGCGAGCGACGTGACCCTCAAGCTCGACAGCGAACTGGTGGTGCGCCAGCTGGAGGGGCAGTACAAGGTGAAGAACGCCGACCTGCTCAAGCGCTACGACGACGTGCGCGCGCTCATCTCCGGCTTCCACGCCTTCCGCGCGGAACACATCCCCCGCGCCCAGAATGCCCTGGCCGACAAACTCCTCAACGCCGCCCTCGACGGCAAAGACCTGGAACAGGCCTGAAGAGGAGAGGCCGTCCGACTTGCGTCGAACGGCCTCTTTGTCTTGATCTAACTCGGGCCCGGATCAGGGAAACCGCGAGGAGTGGAAGCGGTTCTCGAAGATTGTCCACGGTGACATCACCTGTTCGGTGGTGGTTCCGTTGTGCCGGTGGAGGGTGAAGCGATTCGCCGCCTTCCAGGTGGCGAGGATCCTTCCTTCTCCCGGGGCGGGCACCGACGACGCGACCTTGACCTCATAGAACGCCGACACCCCGGTGGAGGTGGCGAACCCCATGGTCTTGGTGACTGTGCTCTTGACCTTGCCGCCCACCCCCTTGAGTTCGAAGCCCACTTCCTCGGATGCGGTCACGCTCTCCTGTTCCCAGGTGGTGTTGGTTTCGTTCTTGCCGGTGCCGGCGGTGTAATCCAGCTGACAGTCGTTGAAGGCGGAGGTCCAGCACTCCTCGTCCCAGTAGAACTCGCGTTCCAGAAGGTAGAACGGTGAGTTGGCAACCTTCCAGTTGACGTCCTTGTTGGCATCGGTGAAGGCGTTGAACGGCACCAGAATCGCCCGCGTCTTGAGCGGCTGCGACGACGCGCCGGGGTCTGCCAGGCTCGTCAACTCCGGCCGCCAGCGCGTGCTGTAGTAGTCCGCGTCCATCACGACCTGTGGCTTGATCAGCAGGACGTTGGCGACCGGGTTGCTGATGTCGTTCACGGCGTGCGAGGCGTGCGCCACCACCGTGTTCGGCGCAACCAGCATCTGCTCGTAGTCGCTGTAGGTGCTGGGAATGACGAGCTGGTCGGCGCGGAAGAAACGGTCCGAGAGCCCGTTGCCGGCATCGTGCCAGGCGTAGCCCCCGATTCCCGCGGTGCGGGTGAGGTCCTCGCGCACGCACATCACGGCGTCCAGCGGCGGCTTCTGATTGGCCGGGTTGTTCGCGTTGATATCGCCGCCGGGGGTCCAGTTGTAGACCACCACGCCCAGGGCCACGTATCCCGGCGGCGGAATGGGGCGCCAGAACGCGCCGGTGACATTTCCGTCCGGATACCACCCGTTGATAGGGTACGTCAACCACACGCCGTTGTGCCAGACCATCTCGTAGTCATCCGGCGCCTTGAGCGGCGGGTTGGCGGGACTGGTCCCCTTGTCCTTCACCACGAGCGCGGCGCTCTTGAGATCATTGGGATTCTGGTAGCCGGCGAAACCGATCGCACCCAGGGGATAGTAACCGGCGGGGGCGATGGGCATGTAGAAGTCGCCGTCGTTGTCGGCGCCGCTGCCGCTGTCGTGGTAGCGCGAGCCGAACTCGCCTGTGAACTTGATCAGCAGTTCACCCGCGTCGAGGACCGTTGGATCGTACACGGTCACAGGGAACTGGCGCTTGTCCCCGGAACCCGTGGACACGGTGATGGTGGCGGTGCCGGCGCCGGCGCCGGTCACGCTGATGGTGCCGGTGGCCGCCGCGCCATCCGCCGCTGCCGTGATCGAGCCGATCACGGTGGCAACACCCTCGTCGCTGGAACTCACCGTGAACGGCTCCAGCGCGCCCGCAAGCGGGGTCACTTCAATGGCCGATGTCGCGCCGGGAACCACGGCAACGCCGAGACGGTCGAAGGACATGTTGCTGAAGGACTCGGCGGGGGTGTTGTCCTCCGGCGCGGCCGGGTTGTCGTCGCTGCACCCGGCGAAAGCGAACCCGACTGCCGCAAGCACGAGGCACGAGCACACTTTTGCCGCATGACGTCTGAGAGAGTGCATAGCGGACTCCCTTCGTTGGGAGAGAAAAGGGCGACAGCGGCAATACGGGAACAAGAGAGCGGTTGCGGCCACTGTCTGAGGCAATCGCCGGAGGGCCAGGTACGGGAGGTGCCCAGGCGGCCCCTGGAAGCGAGTTGCTTCGCGGATTTCCATTGATTGTAAGGTCAGCTCTGCCTTGGGGTCAAGGCGTGTGACGCGGGCCGAATCCGGGTTCTGGAGGTTGCGCCTGTCACGGATCCCTTCCGGCTATGGACGCTCCGGCAGGGCCGGCTGCGCGGCCCTCAACACCCACGGGCCACCCGCAACGTCGCCGTGCATTTGCAACGGGTGTCCATGACCGCTGCGCCACCGCGCAGTGTCTCGCTTGTTAGCCTGCGGGTTACGCGGTACTATTCTTGGGTCGTGCGTCGAAGTAGCTGCACGAAATTGAGTCTGGCTCGCAGCCTATCTGGATAGGCTGCAGGAGATAGCGGTAGAAGTGCAGTAGAACAGTAGTTAGGCGG
>JAOUHG010000059.1 GCA_029865265.1 Candidatus Krumholzibacteriia bacterium
TTTCAAATGGATGCCAGTGGGGTAACATCATTGAGCTTCCCTCGGTTCTGTAGACACCCAGTTAAGCACATGTTTGCATCTGCTCCTCGAACTCAGCAGGGCTGATCCCGCCCAGGCTCGAGTGCCGACGCTTCCGATTATAAAACACTTCAATGTAGTCGAACAAGTCCCGCCGGGCTTCCTCCCGGGTAGCGTAGCGCCGACCACTCACGCGCTCTCGCTTCATCGTGGCGAAGAACGACTCCACCACCGCGTTGTCGTAGCAGTTCCCGCGACCGCTCATGCTGCTCACGATCCCGTGCCGACGCAGCATCATCTGAAACTCATTGCTCCCGTACTGCGAGCCCCGGTCCGAGTGGTGAACAACGCCGGTCTGTGGCAGCCGCTTCTCGAGTGCGTTGCGAAACGCCTCGATCACCAGCTCCTTCGTCACCCGCCCACTCGTCGCCCAGCCCACCACGCGACGCGATCCCAGATCCAACACGATCGCCAGGAACAGCCAGCCCTGCAACGTCCACACGTACGTGATGTCTCCGGCCCACACCGCGTTTAGAACACCGACCTCGAAGCGACGCTCCACGATGTTGGGGGCGACACGCGCCGCCGGTTCTGAGCGTAGCGACGGCTTCCACTTGCGCTCGTGCTTGGCCACCAGGCCCGCCCGGCGCATCAGCCGCTCCACCCGGCTTCGCCCCGCCCTGTGACCCCGTGCCCGCAACTCCAACCACATCCGCGGGCTTCCGTACGTACGATCACTCTCCTGATGGATCAACCGGATCTCGCGGGTCAACATCACATCCTCGACCGATCGCCGGCTCGGTACCCGCGTACGCCACGCGTAGAACGTGCTGCGACCCATGCCCATGACCCGACACATCTGGCCTACTCCGTGGCGCGCTCGCTGGGCCTCCACGAATGCGCACCTCACCGCGTATGCTTGGCGAAGTAGGCCGCGGCTTTTTTTAGGATCTCCAGCTCTTCGCGAAGCCGCGCGTTCTCCCGCTTCAAACGCGTGAACTCCGCCTCGTCCGGCTTCTGCCGGCCATGACCCGGGAAACTCTGCTCTGGATCCTCCAGGTATGCGCGCTTCCACCCGGCCAGGGTGGTCACGCTGATCCCGAGCTCGCGTGCCACGCGGGCCTGTGGCACCCGGTCTTCCACGACTCGCTTGATTGCATCGATTTTGAACTCACGGGGGTAGGACTTGCGTCTGTTGGCCAAAGCGACACCTCCAGGCTAAGAGTGTATACTCTTAACCGGGTGTCCATCAAACCAGGGGAAGCTCAGTTCTGCGCGGACGGTGGTGGCCAGGGTTGGCGCGTATGCCTTGGGGGTGGCTCGTCACCGTGCACGAGATTCGATGCCTGTGGCTATGGTGGCGGTGGCTGTTTTGTCGCAGGAACACTCGTGATGACCGACGCCGGCTATGCCCCCATTGAAACACTTGAGGTCGGTGAGCGTGTACTGACTATGTCCGGGGACGGCATGGGAAAGCAGCAGGTCAGTGTTACCGAGACGTATCGTTCGGTCGAGATCGGATATTATCTTATCAACGGGACTGTGAAGGTTACCGGAACGCATCCGTTCCGAGTCCGCGACAGATGGGTTCAGGCGCGGGATCTAAGGGTCGGTGATGAGCTCGTTGGAGAGAACGGCGAGCCCGTGGCCATTACCTCGCTGGAACAGATTGCGCGGGGCGTGCGTGTGTTCAACATCGAAGTGGATGGCAATCACGCGTTCTACGCTGGGGGTGTTCTCGTGCACAACAAGAAGGACCCGAACGAGCCCTAGGCCTCCGGATCGGAAGGAGCACTAGAATGTTCAAAGGACTCTTGGTCATGTTGGTGTTTGCGGCTGGCTGCCAAGCAGCGCATAGGGATATGGGTGCGGCGGCGCTGTCGAAGGCAGAGGCGTTGACAATCGCGGTGGGTATTGCTAACGATGAGTGTGATGCTCTTTATGGTGAGCGCCCATTTGCAGGAGCGGATTTTCCCCTGGTGTTCGACGCCGGCCGCTGGCACTGGGGATCGCTGGATCCTGAGGGGGTCCATGGTTACTCGGTGGAGGTCTCGTTTGATAGCCACGGCGGCGATAGAATGGTGGTTATCTATTTTAGCAATGATAGTAGCGTTCGAGTCATTCAAGTGCGGGATCCCGCTGTAGGGGAGCACCGATAGAAGAGGACTTCTGGGCAGCTCATCTCTCAAGGAGGCTGTGACAGCTTTTGAGGCGAGCGACATCGGGAACGACGGCAGGGGCGAGGTTTATACCTTCTACGACGATGCGAGCGGGTGCGTCGCGTTTGGGTGTCTCACATTCGTCTGACGGGTTCCGACTCCCTCGTTCGGCTGCCATCAGCGCTTGAGGTTGTCAATCCGGCGCCATTCGGAGTAGTCCGCATGGTTCGAAAAGAAAGGTTCGCCGGGTGCTGCGTATTCGGGGCACGGGGCGTAAGTGATTGTAAATGAAAGACCTGAATCCCCCCGTCACCCCATCCTCCCCCTCCCCTAAAGAAGCAGCAAAATGGCAACGAACCCCTGTCACTGCGGCTACCACGGGAGCAAGGTGAAGCAGTGCAAGTGCTCGCCGCTGCAGCGCGAGAGTTACATCGGAAAGATCTCGGGTCCGCTGTTGGATCGCATCGCGATTCACCTGACCGTGCAAGCGGTGGACGTGGAGATGTGGAAGTCCACCGCGACCGGAATGAACAGCGCCACCATGCGCGACATGGTCACGCGCGCGCGCGCGATTCAGGCCGAGCGGTTTAACGATGTCGACGGCGTCGACTGCAACGCGCGGCTCCCCGACGGGTTGTTCGCCACATTCTGCGCGATGGATTCCTCCGCCGAAGCGCTGTTCGTAAAGGCGCAGAAGTCACTCATGGTGAGTGCCCGCGCACGCGGTCACATCGTCCGCGTGGCGCGGACCATCGCGGACCTGGACGGCAGCGAGGCCATCACGGTGCGCCACCTCATGGAGGCGGTGGGATACCGGGGCGACACACCAGTCGAATAGCCCTATAATCCCGTGACGAAACCGCGTGGGTCGAGGAGGAAACGCCGTGAAACTGGATTGGGCGATGCTTCAGACACCCGCCCGATGGAACGCATGGATTGGTGTTGCGGTCGCGTTGTCGGCTTCGCCGGCCCACGGGCAGGATGTTCCCTGGGGTCGCATCGCCGATGCGCGCGGGCTCAGCAAGGAGCAGCGCGGCGTTGCCGAAGAGGTGCTCCGCACGGCGCGCTGCTACGGCGGCTGTGAAGGGACGGTTCTCGAATGCCTCGTCGCCGGTGATTCCATCGGAACCCGCCTCGCAAACTTCGTGGCACGCCGCGCGGCGGCCAATCGCCCGGCCGAGAACATCCTCACCTCGATCACCAACCGCAAGCAGTCCGCATTTCCGGCGCAGACGTTCCACCCCGACCTGTCCGGACTCGTTCCCTCGGGGAGCGTGGACGCGCCCGTCCAGGTGGTGATATTCGCCGACTTCGCGTGCCCGGTGTGCAAGGTTGCGGTGTCGGCATTGCACGAAATCAGCCTGTCGATGCCCGACAGCGTCTGCCTCTGGTTCAAGACCTTCCCGCTCGCCCAGGAGGCGCGCTCGATTCCGGCGGCGCTCGCCTACCTCGCCGCGGACCGTCAGGGGCTGGGTTGGGAGATGATCAACATGCTCTTCGAGCACGGGGCCGACTTGAGCGACGAGGCGCTCGATGCCTGTGCCGCGACCGTCGGACTCGATCTCGAGCGATACCGCGCCGACCTTCAATCCGAAGAGTTGCTCGCGCGGGTGCGCGCGGAGAAGCGCGAGGGGGTCTCGTTCGGCATTTCAACCACGCCGGGAATCCTGGTGAACGGCAAGCTCTACCGGGGGATCAAGACCCGGGTGGAACTCCTCGATCGGATCGAAGAGGAACTCTGGATTCTCGCCGCCGGCAGGTGACGCGCTGAAGCTGGTTGCTCCTCTCAACTCCGGCGCCGTGGCGTGGTCCTCCGTATCCATTGACATGGCCATGAGGCGGTGGATAATGAAGCATCGGCCGCGTCGTTCCCGAGGAGGCGTCGTTGTGAAGAGCCTCTTTCCCGGGCGATCTGCGCTACACCATTGGCGCCACCGACGTGTTCGACACAGGTGCCTCCGGTTCGCTGGCGGATGCCAGGAACCGTGGCTTCGCCTTCCTGTTGGGGCTGAAGTTCGGACTCGGGGGTTGACGCCGTTTCTCCGTGGCGATCGCGAACCGCGGAACACGCCACCTGAAGCCGGGAGTGCCACCATGAATGCACGCACGCTATTGGCGGCGGTTGCCGCGGCACTTTTTCTCATTCCTGCCGGCTCCCATGCCGTCGATCCCACCGACCGGCCGCCCGACAAGGGTGGGTTCACGCGCGCCATGGGGATTCCCTCGCACTGGCGTGCCACGGTGGGCCTGGAGTACCAGGCCTACAAGCCCAGTTCGGATCTCCAGAACGGCGGGCTGATCGATGCCGGCATCATGCGCCACATCGGAAACCCGATGGTGGGGATTGCCGCGTTGGGTGTCGAAGGGTATTTCGGTGGCCGCAGCAATGACGCCGACCTCGGCGTGCGCGCGTACTTCACCGTTCCCAGCCTTCTGATCGGCGGGGGTGTGGACTACAACGCGAAGAGCGAGGAGAGCGACTTCATCCTCAAGCTCGACATTCCTGTGCGGCGGCGTGGCATCGTGGGCGCGGGTTCCGCCATGACGTTCCGCTGGCTTCCCACCCGCGATCAGACCTTCACCATCGGCCTCACCCTCCCCATCGGAGACCGGGACGCCGGCCTCACGCGCCCGCAGTCCGACTACGTCAAGATGGACAGCCGAGAGCCGGAGCGCCTCGAGGCCGCTCGGCTGGCAAACGTGGACTCGACGCTCTTCCAGGTGCTGGACATCCTGCACGAGCGTGCCCGCTGGGTCCAGGAACTGACACAGCCCTTCGCCGAGTACGGTGGTTCGGACGCGGCCGAGGCCATGGCGCCGCGCATCAAGGAACTGCGCGATCACATGGCGGCGAAGGACGCGCTGTTCCCCAACGGCCACACCGTCAACGAGGAGATACGCGTCTACCACGAGACCCTCGATCGCGCGTTTTCCATTGCGGAGAGCGGCGGACCGGTGGCGCCCGGCCACAGCACGGAAATGGGGCGCCGCATCTCCGTGCAGGCCAGACGCATCCTGCTGGACGACGTCATCTTTCCGTACAACTATCTGCACGGCCAGCTGAAGAAGAAGGACACGCTGTCCGGACTCATCGCCGTGGCCCAGACGGACGCGGCGCGTGCGTTGCTTTCCAGCGAGACTCTCGACGACGAACAGGCCAGGCGCGTGGTCTTTGTCTTCCAGTCGCTGTGCGACGCCATGGAAGAGAATCGTGAGCGGCTGAGCAAGCGCTGGGGAGACAACCGTTACGTGTGGCTGCCGCTGCAGTACGGGTTCACTCCGGATGAGCACGACACGCAGACGGAACTCGACGCCATCATCGCGCGCGCCACGCAGCTTCCGTTCACGCCGGCCAACCGCACCTGGTACATCATCAACGAGGAGTTCCAGTACGAGATGGCCCGCTCCGTGCGGCTCGCGGAGGACTACCACGTCCTGTGGGTCCACGACATGAGCGGGGTCAATCACAACGGCGAGCCCGATGCCATTGCCTACGAACAGGTGAAGAACTATCTGCTGGCGTTCACCGAGCGCGTGCGTGCCTATGACGATACCGGCAAGCTCCCCATGTACTTCGTCTTCCTGGACCAGCTCTATTTCGAGGCCAACAAGTCCAGCCTGTGGATGGCGCTTCTCGAAGATCCCATGCACCACAAGGTGGATCTCCCGAAGAAGTTCGCGGCATGGGAGGCCGAAATCACCGGGCTGCAGGGCGACCTGCGCAAGGCGGTGGAGGGTTCGCTCATGCTGCAGGTGGAGAAGAGCCAGTACGGGGAGAAGTGGCTCAACAATCGCATCCGCGTGCAGGTGAACATCACCAACCCCGCCGACTTCTCCTTCTACAGCATGAAGATCATCGGCAAGATGCCCATCCCCGACAACCACATGCGCGACCACCGCAAGATCGTCTTCTACGACGTCTCCGAGGATGACCCCTATCGCGGCATGACGATGTTCACCGGCATGGGGATCGGCGAGCACTACACCGGTTCCACCTGGGAGGATCGCGCGCTGATGCTGCAGGGGCCGGCGGCACTGGCCACGAAGAATGCCGCCCGCGAGTTGCTCAAGACGCAGGGATTCACCGACGAGCAGATCCCCTTTCCGTTCCGCCCCCGCCCGAAGGGCGCGGGCTACGACGAGGCCATCACCCGGGAGGCGGCGTCGCTGCCGGATTACGTCTCCGGAAGCGTCACCGAACTGCACAACGACACCGGCTTCACGCCCAAGCAGCTCAGCGTGGGCAAGTGCGTGCTCTACAGCCTCATGCCGCCCGGGTCCGTCATGTACGTGCCGGACTCGCTGTGGCAGAGCTACGTGTACGCGTCGCTCATGGCTGGCAGCGCGTTGCGGGGTTGCTGCTCACTCGTCATTTCGCCCTCGCTGCGCGCGGCACCCAGCTCGGGAACGCCGCAGATGACACGGGCCAGCGGGTTGATGAAGCGGCTGGTGGTGTTTGGAAACGAAATGGATGACTATATGGAGCGCGAAGGGGGCATCCTGCGCGTGGGCATCTATGCCCCCAGGCACGGCGTGGGTGACCTGGCTGGCCGCATCCGCCAGGCGATGTCCCTCGACCTGCCCTGGGCCGACCGCGTGTATCACTTCAGTCCGAAGCTCGGCGACGTTGCAGCCGAGGCGCCGCGCTACCTCGACGAAGCCGGCTACAAGCCGGAGTACCTGACGGCGAAGGATTCGCTGGAGAGTCCCAAGCTCCACCTCAAGGTCAATTTCTTTGCCTCTGCGCAGGTGTGGAACGGCCTGATGTCCCGTCCCGAGTGGGCCGGGGTCTTCAAGGAATACACGCTGTACCTCGCGCGGCAGCAGGGGGCCCCGACCGACTCGATGCGCAACGTCCGTGAAGTTCCCGAGGCGCTGGCGCAGGAGGTAAAGACCCTTCTCGATAACTACTTCAGCGCCCTTCCGCCCGAGCAGCGCGCCACCATGATCTCGTACCTGACCATCGGCAGCTCCAACATGGACTACCGCAGCCAGATGCTGAACGGCGAGGTGATGCTGGTCCTGAGCGGGGTGCGCAGCCTGGCCGGTGTACTCGACTTCGTGCTGCTCGGCGGGCAGTGCGCGTGGCCGGAAACCCCCGAGCAGGTGGACGAACTGATTCCGCCGCCGGGGTGGTTCTGGCGCAAGCTTTCCGCATTCGTCAAGGTTGCCATCTGACGCCGTGCGGGGCACCCAGGGGCTATTGACGGGGCGCCCGTGGGGGCGTATAACTCAAGCCTGAGATTGGGATTCGCATGACTGTCCGGGTCGTGGGCCTCCGGAGGCGCCGGAGAGCTCCGGACAGTTGCTGGGCGCCTGGCCGCGTGCGGAGGTGCGATTCCATGGACCTGTTCTCCCTCGCTGCCGGTCTTGGCCTTCTTCTCGGCATGCGCCACGCGATCGAGCCCGATCACGTGGCCGCCATCTCCACCATCGTATCCGCAGAGAGCAACACCCGGCGCGCGGCGCGTGTTGGCCTGGCGTGGGGCGTTGGCCACACGCTCGCCCTGCTCGCCGCCGGCGGCACGCTGCTGGTGATGCGCCTGGAACTGCCGGCCTGGTTTTCCGCGGTGACGGAACTGGGTGTGGGACTCGTTCTCATCGGCCTGGGTGCTGCGAGCCTGCGGCGGGCACTGCGCGAGGGACGCCGCGGTCCGCATCACCTTCACGCGCACGGGCACAACGAACACGCCCACGCCGGCTCCATTCCCCACGTGCACGTGGGCCGCTTTGTACTGGCGCCACGGCCGCTGATGCTGGGACTGGTGCACGGGCTGGCCGGAACCGGTGCGCTGGCGGCCATGGTGCTGGCCAGCATGCCCAGCATTGCGTCGGGTCTGGTCTACATTGTGGTTTTCGGAATCGGGTCGATTCTCGGAATGGCCCTTCTCACCGGAATGCTGGGCGCAACCCTGCAGCGGGTGCTGCGCGGCGCGCGCGCGCGCATGGCCGTGCAGGCGGGCGCGGGTCTGGTCTCGCTGATCATGGGCGTCGTATGGATATTTGTGGCGGTACCGGGCCTGGGTGGGCACTAGTGCACGAGCTTTCCATTGCATGTGAACTGGTGAAGAGTGCGGCGGCGGAAGCCGAGCGCCATGGCGCCGCGCGCGTGGTGGGGCTGGATCTCGTGCTCGGCGCCCTCACCGGTGTCGAGCCGGACGCGCTGGTCTTTGCTTTTCCAGTGGCGGCGGCGGGAACGCGCTGCGACGGGGCGGAACTTCGTATCGAGATCGAACGGGCAAAGGGGCGCTGCGTGGACTGCTCGGCCACCAGCGAGGTCGACAGCCTGATGAGCGCGTGCCCGGAGTGCGGCGCGTGGCCCATCGGGCTCGAAGGGGGCCGGGAAATGAGACTGCGCTCCGTGGAGGTCACCTGACATGTGCGGAACCTGTGGGTGCGGCCAGCCCGACGCCGTGGGACACGAGCACGGGCACGGCCATCACCACCACCACGATCATCATCACGAACACACCCACGCCACCCAATCCACCACGCTCATCCAGGTGGAGAAGGCGCTGCTGGCGGAGAACGATCGCTTTGCGGCGGAGAACCGCGCGCTGTTCGACGAGCGGCGCACGCGCTGCTTCAACCTGATCAGCGGACCGGGAGCGGGCAAGACCACGCTGCTCGAGAAGACGCTGGAAGGGCTGCTCGCTCGCTCGGTGGCCTGCGCGGTGATCGAGGGCGACCAGACCACCGACCTCGACGCGCAGCGCATCGCGCGCACCGGCGCGCCGGTGACGCAGATCGAGACCGGCCGCTCCTGCCACCTCGACGCGCACCAGGTGGGCCACGCGCTGGAGCGCGTGGAGGCGCCGCGCGACGGGCTCCTGTTTATCGAAAACGTGGGCAACCTCATCTGCCCGACCGAGTTTCAACTGGGCGAGCACGAGCGCGTGACCATCGTGAGCACGGCGGAAGGCAACGACAAGCCCGCCAAGTACCCGCTCGCGTTCCGCACTGCGACCGCGGTCGTCATATCAAAAATCGACCTGCTCGCGCACGTCGACTTTGACCTCGCGGAGGCGCGGCGTGTGATCCGCGGCCTCAACCCGCGCGCCCCCATCT
>JAOUHG010000060.1 GCA_029865265.1 Candidatus Krumholzibacteriia bacterium
GCGGTGCGGCGTTGCACCAGGCTGCCGAACTGATGGCCGATCTCGCAAGCAACCAGCATCAACAGAACGACGACCGCGTAGACCGCGGGAATGGGCATGGATTCCAGTAGACTGAGATTCATGGGTTCCTCGATCGTTCACTTGCGCGTGCTGCGTTCAAAACCCGAACCGCGCGTGGCCAATCCGGGCCACTGTTCGTGGCGCAACACGCGGCGGAGCTTACCACCCCGCCGCGCGTCATCCCATTCCTTCTTCGGGCGGGAGGGAATCGGCGCGCGGCAGGCGTCCCGTGTAGAGCAGGGGCAACAGCCACGGTTTCTTCTTCAACAGGTCGACGATGGGCGGGTGCGGGATGTCGCGGGATGCGTTTCGCGCCTGGGCCACGGACTCCGGCCACTCGAACGGCAGATCGACGTACGCGTCGGGCCCGGACGCGCTCTCCAGCAATTGCAGGGTGGCGCGCAACACCGCGCGCTGGCCGTCGGCGTCGTGTGGTCTGCCGAAGGAGCGGCCCGACGGATAACCGATGCCCGCAAGCCGGGGCACGCCCACCGCACGCGTCAGTTCCGGGATCCACGAGAGTGTCACCGTGGCAATGCCGCTGGCCTCGAGCACGCGTTGCACCAGTCCCACGGACCGGCAGCAGAAGGGTCAGACGGGGACGAGCGCCGCCGCGTCCACGCCTTCCTCACGCATGCGCGCGGCAATGGCCGGTGCCGTCTTCTCCACCAGTTCGGCCGGGTCCAGGATGTACCCCATCGTCGAGTAGTGCGTCGGCGCGGGGCGGCCAACGAAACCCGCTTCGGCCAGTTCGGCCAGCCGGCGCATGGGCAGCACCACGTCCAGGTCGGCCTCGCCGAAACGCGGGTCGACGTGCAGGTGGTAGATGCGGATGTCCTTCTCGGTGGTGCCGGCCGGAATCTCCCGGAAACTGGGGTCGCCCCACCACGGGTTGCGCCGCTCCCCTTCCTGGTCGAAGGGCCGGTCGTCGTTGCGCGCGATGCCGGCAGTCGAGACGAGCGCCACGGTGCACTCGCGCAGCGGCCTCGCGAGCGGCGTGAACGGGATCGCGCCGGGCTCCTGCCTCGCGGTCCAGGCCTGCATGATCTTGCGGGTGGCGAAATCGAGGAACCGGTACGAATCGATGGGCATCGTGTTTACCGGGTCCGCCCGGGTTCGTTCGCTCTCAACAGTGCCTGGATTTCTTTCTCGAGTTTCGCCGCCCACTTCTTCTTGTAGCCGTACCCGTTGCGCGACACCACCACGCCCCCACCGCGGTCGATCAGCATTTCCACCGGCAGCCCCTTGACGTTCTTCACGGATGGAAAGGCATCCTCGAACTTCGTGGTCTGGCCGCCATCGAGCACCAGGTAGTTGATCTCGCGGGCGGCCACGAATTCCCGCAGCCGCGCGCGGCGCGGGTCCGCGTCGTCCTCTTTCTCGAACGCGACCGCCACGATCACCAGACCCTGCTCTCTGTACCGTTCCTGCAGGTCGATCAGGGTGGGGATTTCCGTGATGCACGGCGGGCACCACGTGCCCCAGAACGTCACGTAGAGAACCTTGCCGGCAAAGCGCGGGTCGTCGGAACCCACGGGCGCGCCGGAGAGATCGTTCAGTTGGAAGCGAAGCGTGTCCCCTTCGACGGACGGTTCCTTCGCCATGGCCGCACCGGCCGTCACAACGGCGAGCGCCACAACCGCGAACGCGAAGGACGCAAGCCCGTGCTTCTCGTGGTGTCCGCCTCTCATGGGCAACGAGCATACCACTCCCCGGCAGCCGGGGCAGCCGTGGTATAATTGGGGCCTCCAGGAGGTGGATCATGATCCACTGGCAAGAATACGCCGCCGCGCTGTTGCTCCTGGCGCTGCCACTCACGACAGCCCAGGTTTCACCCGCCGCCGCGCAGTCGTGCGAAGACGGCTCCCCCGCCGCCTACCTCGACACCTACGTATCCGGACAGAATTACTTTTGTTATCTGCCTTTCGATCCGGGCGTCGTCACGCTCACGGTGGTGGCGCGGGCCATCCCCTTCCAGAAGGTCCGTTTCACCCTGGCCGATCCGCCGCTGGGCGTCGTGATTGGCGAGACGTGGGCGGGACCCACGACCGGCAATCGCATCAACGGGCTCGAAGTGGACATGGGGAGTTGCACCGCCCCCGGCGAGGTAACGGTGGGAACCCTCACCGTCATCGTCACCAGCGAGGACATGGCCCCGTGCACGAGTTGGGAGATTCAGAATTGCGAAGTCCAGGACTGCACGGGGGACTGGCGCCCGGCGGTGCCGGTAGAGCACCGGGCGGGCACCGGCTACTGCGAGTGCGTCTGCTGGCAGTGCTGCTACTACGCGTTGTCGCCCTACGACCTCTATCCGCCCAACGGCGCCACCACGGTGCCGCTGGACGTGGTGCTCTCGTGGGATGGCACACCGGACGACGCCATTGAGCAACCGCCGTACGGCGGTTGTTCGGTGCGCATCAGCACCAGCCCGGACTGCACCAGCGGCACGGTGTACCCGGTTCCCTGCGACCTCGACCAGTTTGCACCCGACTTCCTGCAGCCGAACACCACGTACTATTGGCGAGCGCAATGGGGGACGGCACCGAGCGGGTGCACGGACCTGAACAGCGGCGCATCACCGCTGTACTCGTTTACCACGCAGGGACCGCTGGCGACAGAAGCACGCACGTGGGGCTACGTGAAGTCGATGTACCGCTGAGGGGTTAGAACCCCATCGCGCAGCCGTACGCAGCCGTCGGCTACCCGTGGGAGAGCTGCCGTTGGAATTCTTCGAACGCCGCGGCCTTCCCTTCCAAGCGGCACCATCGCGCGACGGCCTCAAGATCCACCTGCTTCCGTCGCGCCCTCGCGACGGCCACCGCCTGGTCCAGCGAGCCCCGGTCATTCCAGAACAGGAACCCCGCCAGCCGGTCGCGGACGGAATCCGTGGGCGTAATGATGTGGAGCAACATGCCGCCCTCGCGCAACGACTTCCACTTGCGAATCAGTTCGCCACCCACGGCCAGGGGCCCCTGCGGAAACTCGAGATTGAGATCGTTATGCGGGTGCTCGTAATGGTCCCCCGCCTCGCGGTACCCGAGGGAGGCGAGCACCTCGCCCGGGGTGGCACCGGCGCCGGAAAACGTCACGATGAAGTCGATGTCACGCGACTGGTACGCCTGCGGCGCGTACACGGTGGCCGCACTCCCGCCCGTCAGCACGGCTTCGGTGCCGCTTTCGTGCAGGGCCGTGCACACCACGAATGCCACGTCGCGCAGGCTACTGCCGCGCGCTATCTTCACAACGGCTTGCCCGCGCGGCGGGGCCGCGAGCGCCGGCTGGATGCGATCGCGCGCAGGTCCGGCTCCGCTTCCGCGAGCCGGAGCAGGACCGCCTTGAGCTCCCTGTACGCAAAGTAGCGCGGGTCCAGGGAGACGACACGCGCGCGGCCCGAGATACGGGACGCCACCACCCCTTCCCGGTCGAGGGCCGACACGATGTTCTGGACCGAATAGAGCGGAGCGCCCAGCAGACGCGCGAGTTCCGCCGGATACGTCTCCCCCAGGAGCGCGATCGTCAGCAGAACCTCGGTGCGCCGGCGGCTGCCGAAGAGTCGGGACTGTGTGGATGTGACCATGCCGGAATATTGCCAACATTACTTGGTAAGTCAACCAATAATTGTTGGTGCCGCTGCGGCGGTAAGAAACCGGCCAATGTAGGCGCCCACCGGCTCCGCTACTCGCGGCCCAGGGCTGTCACCACGCGCTGCCCCCAGCGCATCCCTTGCGGGTCCTCAAACGCGCGCCAGGCCTTCATCACGTCATGATCGAGCGCGGCGAGCCGCGCGCGGTCGACCTTGTCGATGGCACCGGCCAGCGGTGTGCTGCGCACGTACTGCCACAGGAAATCCTGGGCGGGTGGGAGGTGCAGCTCGGTGACATCGGCTTCCACCAACGTCTCCCTGAAACCGGCGCGGGTGAGAATGGCCTCCAGTTCCGCCTCGTCGCTCAGGGAGAACACGGCGCGCATGAATTCGGCCGCTTCCGGGCTGACGTGATTCTCGAGCGCGTTGCTGAAGGCGGCGAAGGCCGCGGACTCCGGACCGGGAACATTGATGACCACACGGCCGCCCGGTTTGAGCGCGCGGTGCATCTCCGCCGCGCGGCGTCCTTGTCGGGGACAAACTGGAGGCCCATCTGACACGTCACCACGTCGAACGCCCCGTCGGGCACCGGCATGGCTTCCATGCCCGCCTCGAACCACTCGACCGAGTCATCGTTCAGCGCGGCCTTCGCCACCGCCAGCATGCCGGGGTTGACGTCGAGACCGGCCACGACACCGCTGTCCCCCACGTCCCTGGCCGCAAGCCGCGCGACGATGCCGGTGCCGCACGCGACGTCGAGCACGCGTTCGCCGGGTTTGAGCTGCGCGGCGCGCACCAGTCTCTCCGCCAGCGGTTTCCCGATTACGGGCACGAAGTAGCGCTCATAGTTGACGGGCGCATTGGAACCAAACGATTCGCCGAAGTTGGGGGGAATCGCGGGCGTCCGCCGCCACCGGGAGAGTGGCTGACAATTTACCGCTGTTACAGCGGTAATCACTTCCCCGCCGCGCTTACCGGAACTTCTGGATGCGGTTGTTGTACTCCTCCGCGATGAAGATATTGCCGTTGCTGTCGATCGCAATACCTTCGGGCGCGGCGAACTGTCCGTTGGCATCGCCCCATGAGCCCCACTTGGTGATGAACACACCCGCACTGCTGAACTTCTGAATGCGACTGCTATCGATGGTCCGCTCGGTTACGTAGACGTTGCCGCTCTTATCGACGGCCACACCCCAGGGAAAATCAAACTGGCCATCGCCCGTGCCGGGCGTTCCCCATTTGGCGAGAAACGACCCCGAACCGTTGAACTTCTGAATACGGTTGTTCCCCGAATCGGTCACGTAGACATTGCCGCTCGCGTCCACCGCCACACCCCAGGGGGAATCGAACTCGCCATCGCCAGTTCCGGTTGAGCCCCACTGGGTAACGAAACCACCATTGCTGTCGAACACCTGAATGCGGTCGTTGCCCTCATCCGCCACATAGAGTTGTTCGTCGGTTTCGTCGAACGCGATTCCGGCCGGATAATTGAATTCGCCGGCGCCTGCGCCCACCGTGCCCCACTGCGTGATATATCCCCCCGCCACGTCGAACTTCTGCACGCGGTGGCCATTCTGATCCACCACGTAGACATGCCCGACATCTGCAACCGCGATCCCGACCGGAAAGTTGAATTCGCCGTCATTCCCCCCCACCGAACCCCACTGGGTGAGATACCCGCCCGAGCCACTGAACTTCTGAATGCGATGGTTATTGCTGTCCGTCACGTAGACATTGCCGGAGATGTCCACGGCGACACCGCTGGGAGCGCTGAACTGGCTGATACCCGTGCCCGGGGTACCCCACTTGAGAACGTACTGCGGCGTGGTGGAAGGCGTGGGGTTGGGATTGACGGGGGTTTCGCTTTCACTCCCGCAGCCAACCGCAATCAACAAGAGCACCACAAAGCCGGGTCTAAGAAGGAATCGGCGGGTAGTCATCGGGCCCTCCATGGGTACGCGTGTCCGGGATACGGTTTGCGGGGGCACGCCTACCACGGGCCCTTGAGGATGCGACACGCGGTTCTGACTTTCGGCACGAGGAATTCGAGAAAAAAGGTAGATCTTCTTTTCACAAGCGCGGCGTGTCAGTGGTTCAGCCGCATGCGGGCCGGGTCTATCTCATACGTCCACGGCAGACCGGCGTTCTTCCATCCATTCAGCACGCGCTTTCCGTGAGACGGACTCGCGGGATCCTTGACCGCATCCCCTTCCATCCCGTCGACGACGGAATAGACATTCGTGAACCCGGCTTCCGCCAGCGCGTTCACCGCGCGCGCGCTCCGAGCCCCCGACCGGCACATGACGAAGAGGGTGTCGGCGGGGTTTGCGATGGCTTTCACACTGGTGACGAACGCGGCGTTGGGTTGCATGGCGAAGTGTTCCTTTGCGCTGTCCCAATCGTAGCTCTGAAACAGATATGGGATGTTCCACGCCATCGCGGCGTGCCCGACGAACATGTATTCCTCCGGTGTGCGCACGTCGATGACCGTCGCGTGCTCCGGATCGGCCTTCCAGCGGCCGTACGCCTCGGCGGCGGTCACGTACAGACCCAGCGTCGTCTGCTTGGCGCCCGGGATCTCCCCCACTTCACGAGGCACAGCCACCGGCGCCGGTTCCTGCAGTTCCACGATTACCACGCGGGTGTCGGTATCACCGACGTTTTCCCCAATGTGCGTCTGCGCGGACATGTAGATCACATCGCCCACTTTGAAATCCTTCACTACCGACGTTCCGTCCGGGAACATCAACCGGCGCTGAAAGTCGCTGAGCGCATAGAGCACAAAGTCGGGATGAAAGTGCTGCGTGGTCTTGTCGCCGGGGTGGTCCCGGTAGTCCAGCACGCGCACGCGCTCGTTCTTGAGTATCACGTGATACTTGTCGGCGTCGGTCTGGGCGGGATCCGGCCTCGCTCCATCCTGCGCGCGGGCGCCGGCAGGCAGCAGAAACAGAAACAGTGCGGAGACAACAATTCGCTTCATGGTGTGCGTCCTCTGGTAACGGCGTATCAAGAATGATCCTCGGGTCCCGGGGAGGGTGTCGATATAGTCCCACACAACCCCGCTCATGGTGTATCCTTTACCAACGCTGGCCGGTGAAGCCCGCGCCCACACGACTCCTTTAGAAGGGCCCATCGCCATGCGTCTATACCGGACTCTCGCCGCCGCCGTCACGCTGTGCCTTGCCGTAGCCATCTCCAGTTGCGGCGGCGACGACCCCGCCGCGCCGGAACCCAACCCCACCCCCACCGGTCCGCTGGTGTTCGACGACTTCCAGCCGGCCGCGGTGATCATCGGCCAGCCCAACGGCACGGCGAGCGCGACGGGTCTGTCCGCTGCCACTCTCAACCAACCCACCGGCGACCTCGCCGCGGGCGGCCTGTATGTTTGCGATTTTGGCAACAACCGCGTGCTCGGCTTCAACGCGACACCCACCGCGG
Source organism: Candidatus Krumholzibacteriia bacterium (assembly GCA_029865265.1). Classification (NCBI taxonomy): domain Bacteria; phylum Candidatus Krumholzibacteriota; class Candidatus Krumholzibacteriia; species Candidatus Krumholzibacteriia bacterium. The sequence goes on from JAOUHG010000060.1 coordinate 7,082, forward strand.
ACGGCGCGGGAGCGAACTTCGTGGTGGGGCAGGCGGACTTCATGTCCAACACGAGCGGCGTCAGCGCCAGCCGGTTCAGCCCTTTCGACGTCCGCAGCTCGGGTGGCAAGCTCTTCGTGGTTGATTATGTAAACAACCGCGTGCTGATCTGGAACACCATGCCAGGCGGCGATGTCCCCGCCAACATCGTAATCGGCCAGGCGGATTTCGCCGACGACACCGCGCGGCTGACACAGTCGGGCCTCGATACTCCCGTCCGCGTGCAGGTGGCCGGCGGGAAGATGTTCGTGCTCGACTACAACAACCACCGCTGCCTTATCTGGAACAGCGTCCCCAGCACCAACAACGCACCGGCGGACGTGGTGGTCGGCCAGATGGACTTCGTAAGCCGCGATGTGCAGAGAGACGCGTATACGCCCAACTTCCCCACGTCGATGTGGACGGACGGCACGCGCCTGCTGATCGGCGACTTCTGGCGGCGCATCCTGGTCTGGAACACGATTCCGACCAGCAACTACCAGCCGGCGGACTTCGTGATCGGTGCGCCGGACCTCGACTCCGTCGGTAATGTCAATGCGTGGGGGCTGGCGTCGGATGGAACCAACCTGTACGTGGCGGAAACCGACGGCTCCCGCGTGCTGATCTACCGCCCCATTCCCACCGCGAACGGCGCGCTGCCGTCGGGGGTGCTGGGCCAGTCGGACCTCGCACACTTTACTCGTAACGATGACAACCAGGACGGCATTGTAGACGCCACGCCCTCGGGGCGCACGTTCGGCTATCCAACGTCGGTAACGATCATCGGCCGGAAGCTGTACGTGACCGACCAGGGCAACAACCGCGTGATGGTCTTCAACAGCAGGTAGGGTCAGTACCCCAGCGCGCAGCCGTCTTTGCGGCTCTCCGTGGCGCCGCAGTAGACGCCCGTTTGGGGATCGCGCCAGATGGCCTGGTAGCCGCCGTACGCGCCCACCGGCTCCGGCTCCATGATGTGCCCGCGGCGCAGCAACTCTTCCAGGATCTCCGGGGAGAGCCCGTCTTCTATATGCAGCACGCCGCCGTTCACCATGACCGTGCCGTCCGGGTCCGTGGAGCCCGTGTGGTGGAAGCGGATTGCGTCGCCGGCTTCCTGCAGCCCCATCCCGAAGTCCACCAGGTCCGTGATGATCTGCGCGTGTCCCTGCGGCTGCATGTCGCCGCCCATCAGGCCGAACGCCATCACCGGCTCACCCTCGATGGTGACGAACGCGGGGATGATGGTGTGGAACGGGCGCTTGCCCGGCTCGAGGCAGTTGGGGTGACCGGGTGTGAGGTTGAAGCAACCGCCTCGATCCTGCAGCCCGAAGCCCACCGCCGGCACCACGTAGCCCGAACCGAAGCCCGTGTAGTTGCTCTGGATGAGCGACACCATCATGCCGTCAGAATCGGCCGTGCAGAGGTACGTCGTCTCGGGACGGTTGAGCGCGGCGATGTCACCCGGCGGATCAGTAAGAGCGGCGTGCTCCATATCAATCAAGGACGCGCGCGAACGCGCATACTCCTTACTCAACAACTCAACAATGGGCGTCGAAGAAAACTCAGGGTCCGCATACCACCGAGCACGATCGGCGAACGCAAGTTTCTTCGCCTCCACCATCACGTGCCAGTAGTCCGCCGAGTCGCGCCCCATGGACCGAAGGTCAAAGTTTTCCAGGATGTTCAATAACTGAAGAGCGGCCAGACCCTGCCCGTTGGGCGGCAGCTCCCACACCGTCCAGCCGCGGTAGTCGGTGGAGATGGGCTCCACCCACGTCGAGGTGTGCGAGGAGAAGTCCGACAGGGTAAAGAACCCGCCATTGGCCTCGGAGAACTCAACAATCTCCCGGGCAATCGGCCCGCGATAGTACGCATCCCGGCCACGACGCGCCAACAGACCCAGCGTATGCGCCAACGCAGGATTCCGAAACACCTCGCCTGCACGCGGCGTTCGCCCACCCGGCATGAACACCTCGGCAAAGCCCGGCTTATCGCCAAAGCGGGAGACCGACCGCTCCCACGCATCCGCGATCACCGGCGACACCGGAAAGCCGTTCTCCGCATACCCGATGGCCGGCGCAAGGATGGTCTTCATGGAGACCTTGCCGAACTTCTTGTGCAGCTCAAA
>JAOUHG010000061.1 GCA_029865265.1 Candidatus Krumholzibacteriia bacterium
CGGCGCGTGGCGGTGGAGAGAATGAAGATGCTGGTCGACGACCTGCGCGAGCAGGCGGAAGGAGCCCGGTCATGACGTGGTTGTTCGCAGCCTTCGCGGTGGTATGGATTGCCGTTTTCGCCTACCTCGTCCGCATCGGCAACATGCAGAAGAAACTCGAAGACGAAATCGCGGCGCTCAAGGGGAAGCGGTAGCATCCCCTCCGGTTTCGCGTTTGCGCAGCAACGAACCCCCAGGGGTTCGTTGCCATCTGCTGCTTCTTTAGTGGAGGGAGAGGGCGGGGTGACGGGGGATTCTAAGCTCTTCATATCTCATCATCGGTGCAGAAAGCCGCATCCTTGCGAACTGACGCCTATCGGGACTGCGCTCGGCGGACGGCGGGAACGACCTCGTGTCGGCGGTAGATTCGGACCTGGGCCACAGCGCCCTGGGGAAAGTTCCCCGGCACAACGATAAACTCCCCCTCCCGCATTCCGGTCACCGACCCCAGGACCAGCCCGTGGTTCCTTATCGCCCCTTCCAGGTGCGAACGAACAATCGTGGTTATGTCCAACACCACATGCCGACCCGCTCCCGCCGCCACGGGACGCACCGACCGGCTCGCCCGGTGGAGTCTTCCAGGGTCGAAGTCATCGGAAAGGGGCTCTATGAGGGCGTAAATCTCTAATACCGGGGCTTCACTCACGTATCCCTCCCGTTGCTTCGCGCTCACGTCAACCACGAGTTCCAGAACCGCTCGTTCCAAGTCGGCGCCGCTAAGCGCCTCCGGTGGCTCATATGACAGCGTGTAATACCGACCGACGGCCGAATCCGGATCGGCGCGCAGTGTCACGTCGCTCGACTGGATCAAGATGACCTGCTTCGTGGGATCCGAGCGACCGGCACCGATGAGCACAAGCCAGGCGATGACCCCCAAGGATATCTTGTTTAGACGATACATTGTTCTCATCCCCGTACCCGCTGTCATTTGAGGAGCAGCAACTTCTTCGTTTCCACAAACTCGCCAGCGCGCATACGGAGGAAATAAACCCCGGAGGCCACTGGCACGCCTTCTCGATTTCGGCCATCCCAAGACAGCGAATAGGAGCCCGGCACTTTGTCCTCGTTCACCAGAATGGCCACACGCCTCCCAGCCACGTCGTATAACGCAATCTCGACGCGACTTCCCGGCCTCGGAACCTCGTACGCGATGGTCGTCGTCGGGTTGAACGGGTTCGGGTAGTTTTGGCGCAGTCTGAACTTCACCGGCAGCCTCACCTCGGCGGCCCCAGCCAGCACCGGCATGTTGGACGGATTGCACAGATCCGGCAAATCGCACCCCAAGTGAGGGTCGTAGTCGACATACCCATAGATCTTCGTCGTCGCGGCCCCGCACTGGCTCGGCGGGTTCCTGGCCAGATGGTTGTTCTCCATCACCACCGTGTTCCCCGTGAGGTTTGAGAGGATGAAGCTGGTATTCGGCCTCAAGATATTGTAGCCCAGCGAGCTCCCTCCCGATTGGTGCCCCAGATCGGGGTTCGCGTCGTTCACGACGGCGATGCCGTTCGTGTTATTGGTGACCGTACTCGACTCGACCGCCGCCGTGGAGAAGTTGTCGCACTTGACACCTCCGGTGTTGTAATGAATCGAGTTGCAGGATCGGATCATCGGGTTGCTCTCGTAGCTGTAAACCCCGATCACGTTGTTCGTGATCGTATTGCGCGTGATCGCTACGTCGCCCGGGCCCTCGACATAGACCCCGTTGGTCGTGCTGTTGTCGATCAGGCAGTTATCGATGACCACGGAAGAGTCGTAGACGTTCTCGACCCACACTCCGTCGCCATTGCCCGTGAAACTGCAGTCTCGGACGGTCGCCATGACCCAAGAATATGCGCAGGGCGGGTCTGGATCCACGCACGGGATAGTCTCAAGGTCGAGACCGACGTCATTGCCGTCGAAGGACGTCCCCGTCGCGTCCAGCCAGGAGTCACGGACGCTAACCCCAAAGAGGGACGCGTCTTCGATCGTCGCGTTCGACAGACTTAACGACGTGCGCGTCGTCGCGTTGATGCCCAGTTCGCCTCCTCGGATCGTCGTGCCGTCCACGACGACGTTCGCTTCCTGTGTGTAAATGCCCGTGCCGGAATTGTCCTCGAATGTGCCGCCCTCGATGACGACCGTCGAATCGCCGGTGTTACCCAACCACATGCCGTGGGCGTTGTTCGTGAACAAACAATCACGGATGGTCGCGCTGACCCATGAACCGGTCAACTTGGTCAATATGGCGCCGTACTCGTTACCGGTGAACGCGGTATTTGTTGCGTGGAGCCTCGCCTCGTCGAAAACAGTCACGCCATACTGGACACAGTCCTCGATGGACGAGTTCGACAGCAAAAGCACCGCACCTCCTCGGGCGTCAATCCCAGTTTCAAAGGTGTTCGATACCGTGCTCGAGATAACGACCAGCGGGGAACGGGTCGCGATTCCGACGGATGCGTCCGACAGTTCCACGAACGAGAGCGTGTCGGGGCTATTCGCGCTGGCGACACGGTTATCCACCTGGAGGCCGGCCCATGTCGCGGACCCGGAGGCGGACGGATTGCTGCGCAGCACCACGGGCGCGTTCGCTGATCCCTTCATTCGGACGGATCCGAAGACCCGCAATTGGAACGGGTCAGAAACCGAAGCGTCCACGCGAATCTCGGTTCCGTGACCCACATACAGGCTGGGCGCGGCAGTGGAATCGAGGGTAACATGGCCCAGCATCCGTGTTCTCTGATAAAGGCTGACTGGGTTGGTGTAGCCATCGCCGATGATCGGCTGCTCGTTCAGACCGGTGTTCAGCGCGTTGGCGAAACGCTGCGACCAGGCCGCTTCTCCCGCCGCGGAACCCAGCTCGAACACGTGAAGATACTGATCGGGCGATACGTAGACCATCTCGTACGCCCCGTCATCGTCGACGTCATCGATAGCGGGAAGACTCGAGCTGCTTGAGGACTTTCGTGTTCGAAACGTCCATTCCGGCTGGAAGAGGTCAAGATTCGCGTCGAGAATTACGACATGCGTCCAAAACGGAGCTTCGTTCGGCGGGTAGAAGTGTATGTTGGGATCCTGCTCCTCAAAGACCACGACGATCTCGAGCGTGCCATCGGCATCCAGGTCGATCAAGAGCGGCGGCGCCACCGGATCGCCGGGCGTGGTCCGCGTATCAAGGACGCTACCATTGGCCGACGACACTAGCCTGACCCGCTGGTGATCGAGAACCACAACGTCGGCGTTCTGATCGCCATCGACGTCTCCTGCCGCGAAATGAACTGGGTAACCGAAAGCGAGATCACTCAGTGTCCACTCGAGGGATCCGCTCGCGCTGTAGAGTCGGAGGATCGGCCCTGGATAGGCTCCGTTGCAGAGAACCGACAGGGTGCCATCGCCACCTTTGTCGATCAGTACAATCGCGGGATCAGTGATGGTCCCCTCTGCAAGGTCCTTCTGCCACTTCTGTGTTAGACCCCCCGTTGCGTACGATAGAACCGTCAGTTCATTGCCCGCTGCGGGCGATCCGGGGCCAGTGTTCGCGTGTGTCTGGAGAATCACAATCTCCTTGCTCCCGTCCATGTCAAGGTCCCCAATTGCAGCCGTCGCGGCTCCAACTGAGAGACCGACGTCTACCGAGTGCGTGAAGAGGATCGTATCACGCGGTGAGAACGCCCTCACTTGCAGAGAGTCGCCGAACGCACCGTCAATGTATCGGAGCGTCACGAACTCCATCTCAGGATCATCCGGGCCCAGATCCGAGAGGAGCCATTTGGCTTCCCAGTTGTTCACCACAGGTCGCGTATCTCCCACCAGTCGCGTCTTGACGACCGCCCCCGATTGGCCATTCAAGATGCGGACCGACGAGCCGTGCTCCACTGCCACGTATGAGGAAGCCGATTTGTACAGATGGCCGGCGACCGGCTGGTTCTTGATGTGGGCCAACACCGACCCCGTTCCGTAGGTCCAGACGGCCTGGGTGTCTCCGACCGCGTAACACTGAAGCACTCGGTCGGTGGAGGTGAAGCCCGATACCAGAACCTCCTTCCCCGGTGCCGAGGCGAGATCCGCGATGGTTACCGAACGCTCGGCTCCGTTGAACTGGAGACGCGTGGGATAGGCGCCCTCATAAGGGAGGGCCAGAAAGTCCCGGAAGGCGATGTTGTTGTCCTCCGCTCGTTCGGCAATTAGGTCGTCGGGATCAAGAACGACGTACAGCCTCACGTTGCCTTCAAGACCCGAAACCGAAAAGGTCACGACATCCGGTCCGTATGCGCGCAACGTATCGATCACTTCGGTCCCGAACAGCGACGATCCCTCGCTTCCTGGCTCGCCGCGCCAGAGCTCGACCTCGAGATCGTACACATCCGTTTTCCAGGCATTATGCACCGTGACCTCAATCGTACCGGCTGAGTGCGCATACGATCCCCATGCAGTCCGAATGTCGCTGGTCCCGACCGCCACATCGAAGGTGTCGGCGGGTGCGGGCGCGCGGGTTCGTATGTTCAGCGCGGGATCGCCGAGAAGCATCAGGTTCCGGACAGTCACGAGATCCGACAGGCGGAACAGCCGCGCACCGACGAGGAACTCGCCCAGCGTGTTCGGGTTCTGTTCTGAGAGGGAACGAAAGAGGCTTACGAGGTCCTGCTGCGCGTTCCATGTTCCCGTGGTTCGCGAGTACCCGATCACGCCCACGGCACCACCCGGCTGGATAAGAAGCCGCTCGCCCATCGCATCGCATGGATCGATGTGCTCATAGCCCGGACTCTCGCAGCTGAGGCTGGACTGCGGCGGGACCGTGCAGCAGGCTCCCCCCGGGAACCAACGCTGCGCCGACTCGTATGTATTGTCGAACTGGCACGTGTGGGAGCCAAGCGACAGCGCGACGGTGGGTTTGTCCTCATTCTCGAGAAACTCATAGTTTCTCGGATAGAACGCGCCGTCCCAGTATTACAAGAAGCCGTGGTCGAAGAATGCGGTCAGCCACTTCCCCGCCTCGATACGCCCTGCGACCATCTCGCCAAACGTCTCGTGATTGGCCTCATTCGACGGGAGTGTCAAACGATGGAGCTGTGTCACCGATCTTCCCGGCGGCGGATAGTACGCGAGCACAGAGTCGAAGAAGGCCTGGAACCCGCTCAGTCCGCTAAATGTAAAGCCGTCATCGCTTACGCCAGAAACCATCAGAACGCTGTCCGCCCACGCGGAGGCCGTCAGCGGTTCATACGCCACGATCTTTGTCACGACGTTCGTCAACTCCCAGTCCAGTGAGTCGTCATCAACGGGGAGTCGACCGATCAATACGTCTGGGAGCAGATCGGCTGCCGGATCGTCAAGGAAAGAGTAGTACGCATCAGATGCTGCCTGCTTGCTTGCCCCAGATCCGTACCCGTAGTACGACGGAAGCAGCACATTCCGATCTGCGTCGAAGGCGTCGCCAACCAAGAGCACGTACCCTAACCGACCATCCGACATGTGCGCGGCGGTCTGTGATGCATACACGGAGTCGATCATCGACCGTATCATCACGGGAGTGACCAGAGTGTCAGGCTCGGTGCTCATCTGAGCGGTCCTCATCTGGGACACCTTCGCGATCGCCACGTTGAACCCGTTGTACGACGCCCGCCGTAGCGCGAGCGAATCGATGAGGCTCGAACTCACGAGCGAGTCGGTAACGATCATGAGGTAGTCTGCACCGCACGAGGCGGCGGACGCTGCCGCCACCTCCCACGTGGATCCCGTGCACCTGCAAACCTGCCCTCCCGAGGACATCGTCATCCGGGTGCCCGCGGACCCGCCAGCGATCCCTCCGCCCGCTCCGCGGGGCGACCAGTTCAAGACCGAGCCCGTGAGCGCCGCATCCATCGGCCCCACATCATTGAATACGCTTCCCCGAGGCTGGTTGACGGCTACCCGAATGTCCATGTCCGTGGCCACAACGATGCGCCCGGACGCCCGGTCCCACCGAATCGGACTCACTACTATGGATGCAATGCGCTGACCGCGTATATGTCCAACATACTCGATCCACGCGTTCGTTTCGGGAAACACGCGTTGCATACGGAGCGCGTCTGCCGCGCGATTCCCGAACGGTAGAGATGCCCCGTGATCCCGCCAGGAAGAACTCTTGTAGGAGCCAAGCTGGACGCCATCGAGGACCGTCGTGCGATCCACGCCCACCGTTATCGACACCTCGCCGCCGTTCGCCACCGCGACCGCACGTCGATACACGGGTAGATCCGCTGCGCCATTCACTCCAAGCGGCTCGCCGCCCTCGAGGGTCAACCGATACTCGCGCCCTCGCACTGGTCGGACTTGGAGGGTCGGCACCGAGAGCGTGAAGCGGATTTCCTCGTGACTTGAGCTTGAAACACGAAAACCAGAGGGGTAGAGAAAGCCGCGGACGGTTGCAGGAGGACCGCCTGGCCGCGTGTCAGCCTCGGACCGAAGTCCGATCACCGTCAGTAGAACACATGTCGAAGCGAGAAAAGCGGCCAGGACAACACGTCTGTGAGCCACGGGAGCCCCCTCTTTTCTGACTACTCCCGGTAGATCGCCTTGACGCCCCCCCAAGTCTTCATCTCCGTGCGCACCGGCCCGCACCCGACTGGAAGCGGGCCGATGAGACCGCAATCGACACCATCGGGATGATTACCGGGAGCGCATGGAGAATCGCTCTGAAGGTAGTAGTTGCCTTCACCACAGAACATCGGGTCGCCGCTAAAATTATTGAATCGGTACGGGCATGCGCCCTGTGAGCCGTTGATGAGGTTGCAGTGGATCTGCACGCCGAAACAGGATTCGCCCCCCTCAACGCCGTTCAGGATGATGTTGTTACGAATCTCGGCTCCCTCGGGATTAGCCACAAGATAGAGACCAGAACCCGTTCCGAGACACGCGTTGTTGTGAATCGATACGAATGTCCCGCCAAGTGTAATCGATGGGGCTCCGCTGAACGCACTGTCGATGATGTTGTTGCTAACCTCAACGAAGTCGCCACCGATATGGACCGGGGAAACCGCACCAATGAGACCAGCGCCGAGCACAGTGAACCCCGACACCACGCAATTGTCGCGGGTCGAAACGAGTCCAGGTTGTGGCGGGTTACCCGGTTTTAGGACGGTTGACGCAGGCCCCTCCTCGGAGACCAATGAGGTGCCCGCCTTCAGGAGGACTCCGCTTCCGGCCGCATCCGAAACGAAATGAGTCCCGGGGCCCACGAGGATCACATCACCGCTAGCGGAACTGTCCACCGCGGCGGCGATGGTCGGCGCGTCGCCCGAGCCGTCGGCGGCCACGTACCACGTGCGGGCAGGCGCAGTACCAACAAGAAGAAGACCGGCAAACGCGGCCAGGATGAGGATTTTTGGGGTCACGCTTGACCTCCCTAGCAGATTGGAAGAAGCGTAGCATGTTTTTTGCCTGATCGTCAACTATGAACTTGACTTCCGTGTCGAAGTGCTCACCCGACTTGCCTCGACACTCAGTGTCATCAGTTCCCCCGATACCCCACCGCCTCAGCGACGTGCCTTTCCGCGATTCGCTCGCTCACGTCGAGGTCGGCAATCGTGCGCGCAATGCGGACGATGCGGCCGCGTGCGCGGATGCTTACGAGGAGGGACTTCTAGCGAGCCTTCTCGAACCGGGAAGCGGCGTAGACCCTCGTCGAGGGGTGCTAGCAGAGTGGTCCTCTTTCGAGGATGCCTGCCTTGGGGCTTTGCCTTCATCCCAACGTTTTGACCCGGGGATCAGGCGGGCAACCTCATTGAGTTTACCCTCATTCTCCTCGTCCATCAACGGCGCACTTGACGCGACCCACGGATGCGCTTGCCCCGCCGTGCGTGGATCCATCATCTCCGGCAATCGCAGCGCGGTCCATTCCCTTTGAAGATGACTTCCGCGTGTTCATATCCTGCTTCTTTGCGCAGGCGCTGCTCGCTCTTCGGAACACGGTAACGTCGAAAGTCCCAGTCGACGAGAGCCGCGCCGGCGGCGCTCGGGTTCATCGCGTATCGCCTAGTCAGCTCCAAACGAGATCTCTACTACTCGGAAGACATGCTCGGCCTGCGCGACCAGAAGAACCTCGCGCACCTCTACTCCCAGCGCAGCACCGCCTACGAGAACCTTCGCGACCTCGACAACGCCGTCCTGGAGTCCGCGCTGTTCATGTGGATGGCGGTGGCGCTGGTGATGGTTTTCTACTACGCGCCCATCGAGAAGTCACAGGGCATCGTGCAGAAGATCTTCTACTTCCACGTGCCGCTGGCCTGGAACGCGTTTCTCGGCTTTCTCATCGTGTTCATCGCGAGCTTCCGCTACCTCGCCACCCGCGACCCCAAGTGGGACGCGCGCGCGGTGGCGGCCGCCGAGGTGGGCGTGCTGTTCACCACCCTCGTATTGATCACCGGCCCCATCTGGGCCAAACCCACATGGGGCATCTGGTGGACGTGGGACGCGCGCCTGACACTCACCTTCGTGCTGTGGCTCATCTACCTGGGCTACCTCATGCTGCGCCGCTACGTCGAGTCGCCCGAACGGCGCGCGGTGCTCTCGGCCATCGTGGGCATCATCGGCTTCATCGACGTGCCGCTGGTGTACTTCGCCATCCGCTGGTGGCGCACCCAGCACCCGCAGCCAGTGCTCATGGGCGGCCAGGACTCGGGCCTCGACCCGAAGATGCGCGCCACCCTCATGGTGTGCTCGGCGACGTTCCTCTTGTTGTACACGGTGATGTTCCGCCGGCGCGTGGCGGTGGAGAGAATGAAGATGCTGGTCGACGACCTGCGCGAGCAGGCGGAAGGAGCCCGGTCATGACGTGGTTGTTCGCAGCCTTCGCGGTGGTATGGATTGCCGTTTTCGCCTACCT
>JAOUHG010000062.1 GCA_029865265.1 Candidatus Krumholzibacteriia bacterium
CGTTGTCCTCGTTCTCGCCCTCGCCGGACGCCGCCGGTTGCGGGGGTCCGGGCGCGCGCTCCTGCGCCGCCTTCTTCTCCGGCGCGGTCACAGGCTTCTTCTCGGCGGATGGCGCGGCCTTTGTCACCCCCCGGGCCGCCTCGGTGTCGATACGCGCGATCACATCGCCCACCTTGATGGTGTCGCCCACGTTGGCGCGGATCTCCGACACCACGCCGGCCGCCGTGGAGGGCACCTCGAAGACGGCCTTCTCGGTTTCGAGTTCGATGAGCGGCTGGTCCACCGCGACGGTGTCACCGGTGCTCACCAGCACCTTCACCACATCACCGCTGTCGACGTTCTCGGAAATCTCGGGCAGCTTGATTTCGACGATCATGGAATTCTCCGGTTCAGACGTGAGCGGCGATTATGTCGCATATCGCGGCCCAGCGCAACGGTGGCGGTACCGGTCGGCCGCGCGGACGCGACACCGGCCCGACGCGATTTCCGCAGCGCGATTTCAAATGTTTCGCGCGAGGACCATGAGCGGAGGACCGGTGTCGCGTTCGCGCGCATGACCGCCCCCCGAATAGCCTGTTCGATCAACTGCTCGAGTACTTCTTCTCGATGGCCTTGACCTTGTCCAGGCGGCGGCGGTGGCGTTCGTCACCCGAGAAGCGCGCGTCGAGGAAGGCGCCCACCAGCTCCAGCGCCACGGACTCCCCCACCACACGCCCGCCCAGTACGAGAACATTGATGTCGTCGTGCTGCACACCCTGGTGCGCCGAGTAGTGGTCGTGACACAGCCCCGCGCGCACGCCCGGGATCTTGTTGGCCGCCACCGATGCACCCACACCGCTTCCACACAGGATGATACCGCGCTCGGCACGACGATCACGCACCGCAACACCCACCGCTTCCGCAAAATCCGGATAGTCGACGGCCGCGGTGCCGTTGGTGCCGAGATCCAGCACTTCGTGTTTCCCTTCCAGCAGAAACGCCTTGATGCGTTCCTTGAGCTCGAAGCCCGCGTGATCCGCCCCCAGTGCAACCTTCATCCTGCGCCCTCCTCGCTAATCCCCCAGCGCGATGCCCATGGCCCGCGCCGTGGTGATGAATCCCCCGTCGAGCGGAACCGTGCGCAGTCCGCTCACCGCCTCCGAAATGGGAACGTCCACGACATCGGCACCGGTGTACGAAACCATGCGGCCGAAACTCCCCTCGGCGATCAGCCGGACGGCGCGGGTGCCGAACATCGTGCACAGGGCGCGGTCCATATTGGTCGGGCTGCCGCCGCGCTGCAGGTGCCCGAGCACCACCGTGCGCGTTTCCTTGCCGGTACGCTTCGCGATCTCGTCCGCCACAATCAGGCCGATGCCGCCAAGGCGCTGCTCGCGATTGTCCTGGGCGGCTGCCACCGCATACTTGCCGTTCACCTCGCGCGCGCCCTCCGCGGCCACCACAATACTGAAGTGGCGGCCGGCCGACTCGCGCTCGTCGATCTTCGCGCACACGCTGTCCCAGGTGAACGGGATTTCCGGAATCAGGATCACGTCGGCACCGCCCGCAATCCCCGCGTAGATAGCAATCCATCCGGCATAGCGGCCCATCACCTCGAGCACCATCACGCGGTCATGGCTCTCGGCCGTGGTGTGCAGGCGATCCAGCGCGTCCATGGCACACGCCACGGCGGAGTCGAAACCGAAGGTCAGGGCGGTGCCGTTGAGGTCATTGTCGATCGTCTTGGGAACGCCCACCACCGGAATACCGTGTTCGTGCATCTGCTGTGCAACGGTAAGCGTGCCATCACCGCCGATCACCACCAGCGCGTGCATCCCCAGCTTGTCCATGCCGCGCCGGGTTGCTTCGAGCAGCTCGGCCGGCAGCCGGCGGATCTCGCCGGAGCCGGTCTTGGCGGCGAATCGGCCGCGGTTGGAGGTCCCCAGGATGGTGCCGCCGCGCGTGAGCAGGCCATCGAGATCGCGGTAGAAGAGCGGCATGATGCGCTGGGGTTCGACGAGGCCCTCGTACCCGCCGAGGATACCAATGGCCTGCCAGTCGTGACGGAGGGCGGCCTTGGCCACGGCGCGAATGACTGCGTTCAATCCGGGGCAGTCGCCCCCGCCGGTTACGATGCCGATCTTCTTCGTCATGGTGCGTTTGCGATCAGTCCAGGTATCCAGACTTCTCGCCCAGCTCCCCTTCGCTCTCTTCGCCGCGCGCACGGTCGCGTCCGAAGGTGGCGTCGAGACCGATCGCGAACGCCTTCTTCTCCGCGTCGCTCAGGCGCGCCTCCGGGTGCGCAACGAGGTAGATTCTCGGAGGCATCTTCCCCTCGAGAACCTCCTCGGCTGACTCATGGCCCTCGTCGTGCGAGACCACCGTGGACACGTTGAAATTGGCCCGCGCTTCGTCGACGTCGTGCTGCACCAGCCACGACACTGGCGCGACATGGCTGTACCATGGCCAGGTGGTGGCGTGACTGTGACAGTCGCCACACGCGCGCTCGAAGGTGGCCCGGGTCTCCACGCTGTTCCACTGCGGCTCGCGGGTGACGGGCGGGTTGGCGTGATTGCGGCCGTAGGGGACGAGCTGGATCAGAACGAATACGGCAACCAGCCCCAGAACGATTTTTCGAACCATAAACGCCCCCGTCTTCGTCCTAGTCCGAGTGCGGGTTGGGCTTTTCCGGGTCGATCCCGAAGTCGGCCACCGCGTCCTTGAGAAGCGACTTCTTCACGTGCCCGTCGCGCGCGAGCGCGCGCAACGCGGCCAGAACGATGTAGCGCGCATCCACTTCGAAGAAGTCGCGCAACCCGGCGCGATTGCTCGAGCGCCCGAAACCATCGGTGCCCAGGAAATCGAACTGCCCCGGTATCCAGCGCGCGATCGACGCCGGAAGCACCTTCATGTAGTCCGACGCCGCCACGTAGACGCCCTTCGTGCCCTTGAGCACCTGCGCTACGTACGGCACCTTCTCGTCCTCGCCCGGATGCAGCAGGTTCCAGCGCTCGCAGTCGATGGCATCGCGATAGAGTTCCTTGTACGAGGTCACGCTGTACACATCCACCGGCACGTCGTAGGCGTCCTCGAGGATGCGCTGCGCCTTGATCACTTCGTTGAGAATGGCGCCGCTTCCGAACAGGTTGACGCGGTTCTTCGCGTCCTTCTTGCCGGACGAGCGGAACAGGTACATGCCGCGCAGAATCCCCTCGCGCGACCCCTCCGGCATGGGCGGCATCTTGTAGGTCTCGTTCATCACCGTGATGTAGTAGATGAGCTGCTCGTTGTTCTTGTACATCCGCTCCAGGCCATCGTGCAGGATCACCGCCAGCTCGTAGGCAAAGGTGGGATCGTAGGCACGCAGGTGCGGGTGTGGAAGCGCCAGCACGTGGCTGTGTCCATCTTCGTGCTGCAACCCTTCACCGGCCAGCGTGGTGCGCCCCGAGGTGCCGCCCAGCAGGAAGCCCTTGCAGCGCATGTCACCGGCCGCCCAGATGAAATCCCCGATGCGCTGGAAACCGAACATCGAGTAGAAGATGAAGAACGGTATCATGTTGATGCCGTGCGCGGCGTACGAGGTACCGGCGGCAATGAACGACGCCGTGGATCCGGCCTCGGTGATGCCCTCCTCGAGAATCTGCCCGTCGACGGCCTCTTTATAATAGAGGAGCGTCTCGCGATCGACCGGTTCGTACAGCTGCCCCAGGCTGGAGTAGATGCCCACCTGCCGGAAGAGCGACTCCATGCCGAAGGTACGCGCCTCGTCGGGGACGATGGGAACCACGTTCTTCCCGATGGTCTTGTCCTTGAGCAGCGTGGTGAGCATCTGCACGAAGGCCATGGTAGTGGCCACTTCGCGATCTCCGCTTCCCACGTACATCTCCTTGAAGATCGACGCGGGCGGTATTGCCAGTGGGGGCGCGCTCTCGCGGCGCACGGGGATGGATCCTCCCAGCGCTTCCCGCCGCTTCTTGAGATAAACCAGGTCCTCGCTGTCCGCGGGCGGCTTGTAGAACGGCGCCCGGGCCACGTCCTCGTCGTCGATGGGAATGCCGAACTTGTTGCGAAACGCGCGCAGTTCCTCTTCGTTGAGCTTCTTCTGCTGGTGGGTGATGTTGCGCCCCTCGCCGGCCTCACCCAGCCCGTAACCCTTGATGGTCCACGCCAGGATCACGGTGGGCTGACCGGTGTGCTCGGTGGCGGCCTTGTATGCCGCGTACACCTTCTCCGGATCGTGTCCGCCGCGCTTGAGCATGCGCAGCTGGTCGTCGGTGAGGTTCTCCACCATCTTCATGAGGCGCGGATCGGCGCCAAAGAAATCCTTGCGAACGTACTCCCCGGACTCCGTGGCATACTTCTGGAACTGGCCGTCGACCACCTCGGTGAGCCTCTGCACCAGGACGCCGTCCTTGTCCTGCGCGAGCAGCGGGTCCCAGTCGCCGCCGGTGATCACCTTGATCACGTTCCAGCCCGCACCCCGGAAGGCCGCCCCCAGCTCCTGGATGATCTTGCCATTACCGCGCACGGGGCCGTCCAGACGCTGCAGGTTGCAGTTGATCACGAACACCAGGTTGTCCAGCCGCTCGCGTGAAGCCAGCGTGATGGCGCCCAGCGCCTCCGGCTCGTCCATCTCGCCGTCGCCCATGAACGCCCACACCTTGCGCCTGGACGTGTCCAGAACGCCACGATGCTCGAGGTAGCGGTTGAAGCGCGCCTGGTAGATGGCGAGCAGCGACGTGAGCCCCATGGAAACGGTGGGGTACTCCCAGAACTCCGGCATCAGCCACGGGTGCGGGTATGACGAGAGCCCCTCCTCGCGCAACTCGTGGCGGAAGTTCTCGAGATGTTTCTCGCTGATACGCCCTTCGAGGTATGCGCGCGCGTAGATTCCCGGCGCGGCGTGTCCCTGGTAGTAGATGAGATCGCTGCCCTCGGGATGATCCTTGCCGCGGAAGAAGTGGTTGAACCCGACCTCGTAGAGCGTCGCAGCCGACGCATAGGTCGAGATGTGACCACCGATGCCCGCGTCCTCGCGGTTGGCGCGCACCACCATGGCCATCGCGTTCCAGCGCATGTAACTCTTGAGCCGCCGCTCGATGGCGCGATCACCCGGGTAGCGCGGCTGCTGCGACGGTGGAATGGTGTTGATGTACGGCGTGTTGCCGGGGAACTGGACGCGCACACCGTACGACGTGGCGCGGTCCTGCAGGCGCTGCAACAACTCCTGCACACGGCCCGGTCCGTCGGTCTGATAGATGTAGTCGAGCGACTCCAGCCACTCGCGCATTTCCTGACGGTCGTCTTCGGCCGCTTCCGCCGCGCCGGCATCCTTCTTCGGCGCATCCGCGGCCGCCTTCTTCCTCGACATGGGGTCGTCCTCCCGCGGCTGCGCCTGCGCCGCCTTCTCGTCCCGGGTTGTGCTCATGCGGAGACGATACGACAGCCCAAGGCTTAAGTCAATTTCAGGAAACGCGTTGCGTCGACGCGCTCATTCCGTCCAGTACTTCTCCAGGTGGAGGTTGCCGGGATGGCCGGGGGTATGCTTGCGGAAGCCGAGGCCGTGCAACGACGCTTCAAGTTCTTCGATCATCAGCGGATTCCCGCACAGGAATACGTGACACTGCTCGGGGTCGAGCGAGAAGCCGGCCGCTTCCGCGAAGCGGCCGGGTACCAGCATGTCGCTCACGCGGCCGCGCGCTCCGCGCCAGGCGGAGTCCGCGGGCTCGCGCGTGACCATGGGCAGGTATCGAAAGCGCTCATCCATCGCCGCAAACGATTCGAGTTCCGCGCAATACCCGAGGTCCGCCGCGTAGCGCACGCCGTTGAAGAGAACCGCGCGCCGCCAGGGCGGATTCCCGCCGAAGGTGCGCACCATCGACACGTAGGGGGCCACCGCGGTTCCGGTCGACACCATTACCAGGTCGCGTCCGGCCGCGAAACCGTCGAGCGTAAAACCACCGCTGGCGCGCGGGGAAAGCCACACGCGCGCTCCCACCCGCTGTTCGAACAGCCACGAGGTGAACTCACCATCGTCCACGTGGACCAGGAACAGCTCCACCTCCCCGCGCTCCAGCGCAGAGGAGCCGATGGAGTAGGAGCGCTTGATCAAACACGCGCCGCGGCCGGCGATGCGCCCGATGGACACGAACTGGCCGGGCAGAAACGGGGCGAAGGGCCCGTCATCCGGCACCACGGAGAGCAGCATGAGGTGCGCGTGCAACTCCTCGCGCCGGGAAATGGTGGCGTTGTAGTGGTATGTGCTGGCCATGGGGTTGCGCGCAACGCTAACACACGGGACCTGTGCGGCGCAAAAGAACCCCGCTTGCGGCCGGGGACGAGCACCACGACCCGAAAGGGTCTTGACTTTGCGGCACCACCGCCTAGAATGTTGGCTTCCGGTTCCCCGAAGCCACCGGCGGCCCCGGCGCGTAGATGCGGCCCGGGTTCCGACTCTTCTCTCGCAGACATATCGCATTTTTTCTGGGGGCTATTGAATGACACGCAAGATGCCGTTGTGGGGGGTTGTCCTGTCCCTCGCACTTGGATGGGGATCGCTGGCCTACGGCCAGCAACAGACCCCGGTTTCGGCCGCGAACGACTCGCTCACCACCACCGGCGAGGAGGTGGCGCCCACCACAGGCGGTGCCGGCCCGACCGAGATGACCGCGGACACGACCGGCACCATCCGCCGCGTGCGGCGCGCGGACGATCGATTGATGTACTACATGTCGATGGGGGTGGGCTCGTCCATCAACTACCTCCCCGAGTCCTTCAAGGACAGCTACGACCCGGCGTTCGGCATCCGGATCGGTGGCGGGGTTACCCGCTACAACCTGCGGCTCGGCATCTCCATCAGTTATAATTTCTTCTTCTCGAATGGTCCCACCACGCTCTACCCGGACGACCTGAACATCCTGACCGTTTTTGGCGAGTTGAAGTACGTGCCCGTGGGGAAGACCATCCGCCCCTACCTCCTGGCGTGCGGAGGTTACTACCGGCAGTGGATCGTCAACACGGAGTACACGGAGAACGTGCTCGGTTACGGTGGCGGCGCGGGCATTGAACTGGTCATCGACAAGGTGCGCCACCTCTACATCGAGGGGCGCTACGTCCAGGGTCAGACACGCGAGACCGAACAGCAGGCAAACACGGAATCCATCCCGATGGCGCTCGGCGTCGTCTGGGTCTTCTAGGCGTCACGCGGCACCAACAAAGAGGGCGACGGACTCGCGTCCGCCGCCCTCTTGCGTTTGCGGCAACCGGAAGGCAACCGTTACTTCATGCCCGCCGATCGAACCGCCGCCGGAACCGTGTCGGCGAACTGCTCGAAATTCTTCTCGAACAGCGCAACGAGCTCCCTCGCCTTTGCGTCGTAGGCGCGCTTGTCCGCCCACGTATCCCGCGGCATGAGCACCTCCGTCGGCACACCGGGGCACTCGCCGGGCACGTCGAGCCCGAAGATCGGGTCCTTCACGAACTTGACGTCGTTGAGCTTCCCCTCCAACGCGGCGTTCACCATGGCACGCGAATACGCGATCTTGATGCGCGAACCCACGCCGAACCCACCCCCGCTCCAGCCGGTGTTCACCAGCCAGCAGCTGGCCTTGTGATCGCGGATCTTCTTCGCCAGCAGGTCGCTGTATACGGTGGGTGGCAACGCCAGAAACGGCGCTCCAAAGCATGTCGAGAACGTTGCCTGCGGCTCCTTGCCCATTCCGCGCTCGGTGCCGGCAACCTTGGCCGTGTAGCCCGAGAGGAAATGATAGCTGGCCTGCTCGGGCGTCAGCCGCGAGATGGGCGGCATGACGCCGAACGCGTCACAGGTGAGCATGACCACGTTACGCGGGTGCTCGCCGATACCCTCCAGCTTGGCGTTGTGGATCTGCGTAATGGGATACGATGCGCGCGTGTTCTCGGTGAGGGACGCGTCGTCGAGGTCGATCTCGCGGGTCAGCTCGTCCACAACCACGTTCTCGAGCACGGTACCAAAGCGGCGCGTGGTGGCGAAGATCTCCGGCTCGGCTTCCGCGGAGAGCCGGATCGCCTTGGCATAGCAGCCACCTTCGAAGTTGAATACGCCGTGGTTGGTCCAGCCGTGCTCGTCGTCGCCGATGAGGCGGCGCTTGGGATCCGCCGACAGCGTCGTCTTGCCGGTGCCGGAAAGCCCGAAGAACACCGCCGTGTCGGCGGAGGGGCCCTCGTTGGCACTGCAGTGCATCGAAAGCACGCCGCGCAGCGGCAGCAGGTAGTTCATGACCGTGAAGATCGACTTCTTGATCTCGCCCGCGTAGGACGTGCCGCCGATCAGAACGATGCCGCGCCCGAAATGCACCAGGATGAATGCTTCGCTGCGCGTGCCGTCGATGGCCGGGTCGGCCTTGAAGCCGGGCGCACCAATCACCGTAAACTGCGGTTCGTGATTGCGCAGATCATCCGCGTCGGTGACCGGGATGAACATGTTGCGCGCGAACAGCGAGTGCCACGCAAGCTGCGTGATCACGCGGATGGGCACTCGTTCGGACACCTCTGCTCCCGCCCAGCAATCCTGCACGTAGACCATGCTGTCTTGCAAATAGGCCTGCACACGGTGCAGCAGGCGATCGAACTTCTCCTCGCTGATGGGGCGGTTCACCTTGCCCCACCAGATCTTGTCCTTGCTCGACGCCTCCTCGACGACGAACTTGTCCTCCGGGCTGCGACCGGTGTACTTCCCCGTCTCGGCGCACATCGGGCCGTCGGCCGCGATGAGCCCCTCGCCGTTCATCACGAACTCCTC
>JAOUHG010000063.1 GCA_029865265.1 Candidatus Krumholzibacteriia bacterium
CGATCTCGCAGTTCGCGCCCATGAGCCCGCCCGGGCTCGAGCGCCTGGTGCGGCAGTGCCTCACCCGAGATCCCGACGAGCGCTGGCAGTCCGCCGGCGACGTGCGCCGCGAGCTGGAGTGGATCGGGGGCAGCTCGTCGCAGAGCGCCGCGGCGATGCCGGCGGTTCCGGGGCGGCGGAAGAAGTCGTCGCGCGGGCTGGCCGGTTTGATTGGCGGGGTCGCGATTGCGGCGGCCGCTCTGGCGGTTTCGTTTGGCCCGTGGAGCGGGAAGTCGGCAGACATGCCGCTGATCCGTTTCATGGTCGGGGCGCCCGCGGGCACCACACTCCAGATGCCGGCGGAGACGGCGCTATCGTCCGACGGCTCGATGCTGGTGTTCGTGGCCGCCGACAGCGTGGGCGATACCCACCTGTACCTTCGTCCGCTGTCGAGCCCCGAGGCGCGTGTCGTTCGCGGAACCAGCGGGGCCGCGCTGCCCTTCTGGTCGCCCGACGGCCGCATGCTGGCCTTCTTTGCGGAGGAGAAGCTGCTCAAGGTTGCGCTGGACGGGAGCGCACCGGTGGCGTTGTGCGACGCGCCCGATCCGCGCGGGGGCGACTGGTCGCCCGACGGCGTGATTCTGTTTGTGCCCAACAACCAGGGGCCGATATCGCGCGTGTCCGCAAACGGCGGAACACCGGTAACCGTAACGCGCGTGGACAAGTCGCGTGGCGAACTGGGTCACCGCTACCCGCAGTTCCTGCCCGACGGCAACCACTTCCTCTATGTCGCGATTGGTTCGGGAGACGAAGTCACCACCTTCGCCACCACGCTGGACGGGGGCGATCCGGAGGAAGTATTGACGACCGGCTCGATGGGACGCTGGGCGGAACCCGGCTACCTGCTGTTCCTCGATAGCGGCGTCAATTCCGCGCGGCGGCGGTTGCTGGCGCAACGGTTCGACGCGGGGGCGCGCCGTCCCGTGGGAGACGCGCTCCTTCTGGTGGATCCGGTGAGTTCCAGCAACTTTGGTTATCCCAACGCGGCCACGGATCTGCATGGAACGCTGGTGGTGCAGCACCAGTCGCAGATGCATATGCGCCTGACCTGGCACGATCGCACCGGGGCGACGGTTGGCGTGGCGGTGGAGGACATCACGGCCGGTGGCGGCGCGCTGAGCCCGGACGGCAAACTGCTGGCCTACGGAGACAACGGCACCAACGACATCTACATCCGGGATCTCGCCAGCGGTGTCGCGACGCGGCTCACCTTCGAGGGCAAGCGCGTCAACAACCCGCTGTGGTCCCCCGACGGCCGCACGCTGGCGTTCTCGCGCATCAAGGGGTCGGCCGGATGGGACGTGTACACGAAAGCGACCGATGGCACCGGGCCCGACGCCCAGCTCTTCCAGGGACCCGGCCTGTTTGCGTTTCCGATGGACTGGTCTCGCGACGGCCGCTGGCTGGTGGCGCAGTGCGCGGATACCACCGGGAACTACGATCTGTGGAAGATCCCCATGGACGGCAGCGGGGAACCGGCGGTCTACCAGCAAACCCCCGCGCAGGAATCGGGCGCGTCGTTGTCGCCGGACGGCCGCTGGATCCTGTACAACGCCGTAGAGGGCGGCAAGCCCGGGTTGTTCGTGCAGTCGTTTCCCGAACCGGGGGCGAAGTACCAGGTGGCGCTTCCCGAGGCGGTCGGGTCCAGATGGTCCGCGCGCATGGACGAGATTCTCGCCGCCAATGCGCGTGGTGAGATCTTCTCCATCCAGGTTTCCACCGAGAGCGGATTCCGGCAGGGAGCAACCCGCAAGCTGTTCTCCGTTTTGCCCCCGGACAATTTCGTCGACATCGAACGCGGCGAACAGCGCTTCCTGATGGCCACACCGGTAGAGGGTTCCGGGGGATCACGACTCGAGGTCGTGCTCGGCTGGCCGCTGCTCATCGCGGGACAGAAGTAGCCGATGCCGATGAACCCCGGAACAAAAATAGGCCCTTACGAAGTCATTGCGCCGCTCGGTGCGGGCGGCATGGGCGAGGTGTTTCGCGCGCGCGACTCGCGCCTCGCGCGCGACGTCGCCATCAAGGTATTGCCGGACGTGTTCGCCTCCGACCCCGAACGGTTGGGGCGCTTCGAACGCGAGGCACGCCTGCTGGCATCGCTCAACCACCCCAATGTGGCTTCCATCCACGGCGTCGAGGAAGTGGACGGGAACCGCTACCTGATCCTCGAGTTCGTCGACGGCGAGACGCTGGCCGCGCGCATCGCGCGCGGGGCGCTGCCGGTGGACGAAACCATCGAGGTGTGCCGGCAGATCGCCGCGGGTGTGGAAGCCGCGCACGAGAGCGGCGTCATCCATCGCGACCTGAAACCCGGCAACGTGATGATCACGCCCGACGGCGGCGTGAAGGTGCTCGACTTCGGGCTCGCCACCAGCGGCGGGGGCGGCGCGGGCGTTTCCAGCAGCGATATGACGCATTCGCCCACAATGACCAGCCCCGCGACGCGCGCGGGCGTCATCCTGGGCACCGCGGCGTACATGAGTCCCGAGCAGGCGCGCGGGCGCGGCGTGGACCGCCGCACCGACATCTGGTCGTTCGGCGCCGTGCTCTACGAGTGTCTGACAGGCAAGCCGCTCTACGAGGGCGAGACGGTGTCGGACCTGATCGCGCGCATCCTCGAGCGCGAACCGGACTGGAACGCGCTGCCCTCGAACACGCCCGCGCGCGTGCACGAGTTGTTGAAGCGCTGCCTGCGCAAGGATCCGAAGGAACGCCTGCGCGACATCGGCGACGCGCGCCTGGAACTGTCGGACGCCAATGTGTGGACGGCCGCCGCACCGGCCGCCGCCATACCGGCTGCGCGCAAGCGGCCGCTGGCGTGGATGATCGCGACGGCCGTGCTCGTGGCCGCGCTGGCGGCTTCTATTATGATGAGGCCCGCACCGCCAAGGCCGGATGCGCACACCATGCGCCTGTCGGTGGCGCTGCCGCCGGGACTCCAGGTGAGCCTGGAGGTTCCCGACGCCGTGATCTCCCCGGACGGGAGCACGCTGTTGTTTGCGGCCAGCGACACCACCGGCACCACGCGGTTGTACGTACGCAAGCTCGACGCCGCGGTGATCCGCTCGGTGCCCGGCAGCGAGGGCGCGGTGATCCCGTTCTGGTCGCCCGACAGCCGGCAGATCGCGTTCTTCGCCGGCGGGAGCTTGAAGCGCATGGCAATCGATGGTTCGGGGGCCCAGGTCATCGCTCCCGCGCCGGCGCCGCGCGGCGGCGACTGGGGACCGGGCGACGTCATCCTGTTCCAGCCCAATGCGTCGGGTCCCATCATGAAGATCCCCGCCAGCGGCGGCACGCCCGCGCCGGCGACCACGCTCGACACGGAAAACAAGGAAACCGCGCACCGTTTCCCGAGTTTTCTCCCCGACGGCAAGCACTTCCTGTATGTCGCGCTACCCGGACCGGACGGAATTCCACAGACGCGCACCGGTTCGCTGGACGGTGTGGCCGGCCCCGTGCTCCTGACGTCGCTCAGCCGCGCCACCTGGGCGCCGCCCGGCTACCTGCTGTTCAACCAGAACGAATCGGTGGTGGCGCAGCCGTTCGATGTGTCGTCGCGCACGTTGCATGACACACCGCAGCTGGTGCCGGATCTGTACAACACCGCGGGCCAGTATTCCGGCTCGCCGGTCATCACGGCATCGCCGGACGGAAAACTCGTGCAGCGGGAGTTGAACCTGAGCGGCATGGCGATTGTACTCATGGACCGCTCGGGACGGGTCACGCGGCGGCTTTCCCTGCCGGCGGGGAAGTACGGCGGGCCGAGTTTCTCTCCCGATGGCAGGCGGCTGAGCGTGGTGCACTGCCGCGTGGACGAATACGATGAACGCGTCTGGGTGATTGAACTGGCGCGCAGCCTGTCGACGCGTTTCGCCTTCGACGGCGAGTACGACATCGATCCGCGCTGGACAACGGACGGCTCGCGCGTCGTGTGGGGCTCGGACCGGGCGGATGGACGTGACCTGTACTGGAAGCGGTCCGACGGATCGGGCACGGAGGAGTTGCTGGTGGATGCCCCCGGCCTGTTCAACGATCCGACGTGCGTCACGTCGGAGTACGTCCTGTTCCGCTCGCTGAGCGGCCAGACCAACGAGGACATTTGGATCGCGCCGCTCATGGGCGGGGGTGAAGCGAAGCCGTTCATCCTCACGCCGTTCGACGAGATCGACGCGGTGGTCTCTCCCAATGAGCGCTGGGTGGCCTACCGCTCCAACGAGTCGGGACGCTTCGAGCTCTACGTGACGTCGTTCCCGGAACCCGGGAGCAAGACGCGCGTGTCCGAAAACGGTGCGCAGCCGACCCCCAACGTGCGCCCGGTGACCATCGCCTGGCGCCGTGACGGGCGCGAGTTGTACTACGTGGGGGGCGACGGGCGCACGCTGATGGCGGTTCAAGTGGAAACGGAAGGCGGCTTTCACGCCGGCACGCCGAGGCCCCTCCTGCGCCTGCCGCGCGAGACCGTCGACGCCGCCGTTTCTCCCGATGGTTCGACGCTGGCCGTCATTGTGCCGGCGGAGACCAACGCGCGCTCGATTCTCAACCTGGTGATCAACTGGTCCGCGGAGCTGAAACCATGAACCTCACCCCGGGAACGCGGCTGGGTCCCTACGAAATCGTCTCCCCGCTCGGCGCGGGCGGCATGGGCGAGGTGTACCGCGCCAAGGACACGCGCCTCGACCGCGAGGTGGCGGTCAAGGTGCTGCCGCGGCACCTCTCGGCCAACCCCGAGGTGCGCGCGCGTTTCGAGCGCGAGGCGAAGACCGTCTCGAGTCTCAACCACCCGCACATCTGTACGCTGCACGACGTGGGGCGCGAGGGCGATACCGATTTCCTCGTCATGGAACTGATCGAGGGGGAGACGCTGGCGACACGTCTCGACAAGGGAGCGTTGCCGGTGGGGGAGACGCTGCGCATTGCGTCCCAGATTGCCGACGCGCTGGATCGCGCGCACCGCGCCGGCGTCGTGCACCGCGATCTCAAACCCGGCAACATCATGCTCACCAGGAGTGGCGCCAAATTGATGGACTTCGGCCTCGCGCGCGTGACCGGTCTCGCCGGCGCGCCCGGGAGCGGCGTGTCGGTGGCGGCACTCACCCAGTCGCCCACCCAGGCGCAGCCGCTCACCGCGGAAGGAACCATCGTGGGCACCTTCCAGTACATGTCGCCCGAGCAGCTGGAGGGGAAGGAAACCGACGCGCGCAGCGACCTGTGGGCATTCGGCTGCGTGCTCTACGAGATGGCCACCGGCAGGCGCGCCTTCGAGGGCAAGAGCCAGGCGTCGTTGATCGGCGCCATCATGCACGCCGAGCCGGCACCGGTCTCACAGGTGGCGCCCGCGACGCCGCCCGAGGTCGACCGCATCGTGCGCGCGTGCCTGGTGAAGGACCCCGACGACCGCGTGCAGAGCGCGCACGACCTCAAGCTGCAATTGAAGTGGCTCGCGGACGGAGCATCGTCGACATCCGGTGCCGCCGCCGTGACGGCGCATGCGCCGGCCGCCATAGCACCGCGGCGCCCGTGGTTGCCGATGGGAATCGTGGCCGTGGTCGCGGTTGCGGTGACGGCGCTCGTGATGAGCGTGCTGCCGCGCGGCGCGAAGCAGGCAACGACGTCGCGCGGACCCGAGCGCTACCTGCTCGGCAGTGCGGATCTCGGTTCGAGTTCCACGCCCGTGATCTCGCCCGACGGGTCGTACGTGGTGTACAGCGTGCAGGAGGCGGACCGCAGGCGTCTGTTCCGCCGCGACCTTGCGTCGTTGGAGGCGGCGCCCATCGCCGGCACCGAGGAGGGCTTTGGCCCCTTCTTCTCGCCCGATGGCGCGTGGATCGGTTTCTGCTCGGGAAAGGCCCTGAAGAAGGTGCCGGCGGCGGGCGGTGTGGCGCAGATCATCACCCCGGGTGACATGAACGCCGCCGACTGGGGCGAGGACGGGATGATCTACTACTGCCCCAGCGAGGGCGGCGAGGGGACCACGGCACTGGCCCGCGTTCCCGCCACCGGTGGACGGGTGGAGATCATCGCCACGCTGGACACGACCATCAACGAGTCCGACGCGTGGCTGCCCGAGATCCTCCCGGACGGGCGCACGGTGCTGATAACGATATCCGGGGGGAGTTCGTCGTGGCACATCGTGGGCGTGAAGCCCGACGGGTCGCGGGTGGAGCTGATTGAGAACGCGATCCTGGCGCGGTACTCGCGCGCGGGGGCCCTGGTTTACGTCGACCTCACGTCGCAGGCGGTCCTGGCGGTGCCCTTCGACGCGGCGAAACTCGCCATCACGGGTACCGCGGTTCCCCTCACCGAGCCCGTCGACGCCAACTTCTGCTTCGATATCGGCGGTGACGGCATGCTGGTATACGTGCCCGTGGCCGGCGCCGGCGCCGGTGCAGAGGTGGTGTGGATCGAGCGCAACGGCGCGGCGACACCGGTGATGGACACGCGCAGCACCTGGACGCAACCGCGGGTGTCTCCCGACGGCAACCGCATCCTGCTGCGCAAGACCGCCACCAACTGCGAGCTATGGATGTACGACATCGAGCGCGCATCGCTGGCGCGCATCGTCCAGGGGGCGGACAACCACGACCCCATCTGGTCGCCGGACGGGCGGCGCATCGCCTACGAAGAGGCCAGCGCGGGCGGCCGCATGGTCGCACTCACGGTGGAAGGCGCGCGCAACGTCACCGTCGTCGCATCGGGAGCGGGACGGGGGCAGCCGCAGTCGTGGTCGGCGGGCGGGAACCGGCTGGTGTATACGGTGAGCGGGCGTGGCACCGGCGATGACATCTGGACCTGCTCGATGGATGGCGCGGGTGCCCCGGAGCCGTTCCTGGATAGCCGCTTCGACGAGCAGGTTCCGGCCATATCCCCGGACGGCCGCTGGATCGCGTACGTAACCAACGAGTCCAGCACGCGGGAGGTGTTCGTGCGGCCGTATCCGCCCACCGGCGACGCGTGGCAGATATCTGTGGGCGGCGGTGGCAGTCCGTTGTGGTCGCGCGACGGCCGCGAGCTGTACTTCACCTCCGGGACGACGATGTACGCGGTGCCCATCGAGACGCAGCCCGGGTTCAGCCCCGGCAAACCGGTGGTGCTCTTCGAGGGCGGGTTCAACACCAGCCGCGCGCGCGACTTCGACGTGGCGCCCGACGGACGCTTTGTCGCCGTGCGCGTGCCGGGCGGCCAGGCGGGGCAGCGCGAGGTGCGCGTGCTCCTGAACTGGCCGGCGGAAATGCAGCGCGTGGCGGGCCCGACGCACTGATGCGGTCATGCGCTCTCTTGCCACGCTGATTGCTATTTTTGTTCTCGCCCTTCCCGCCGCGGCGCAGGAGTCCGGCGCCGGCTGGGAACTCGTGGTGCTCGGCGTTGCGCAGGACGGCGGCATGCCGCACCCGGGTTGCACGAAGTCTCCCTGCGCGGACGTGTTCGCGGGCACGCGGCGGGCGGAGAAGGTGAGCTGCCTCGGGCTGGTCAACCGCGACACCGGCGCCGCCTACATGTTCGACGCCACACCCGACTTCACCGACCAGCTCAACGCCCTCACCGGCGGCCGCGCGCCCGACGGCATCTTCCTCACCCACGCCCACATCGGCCATTACCCCGGCCTCATGTTCCTGGGCAAGGAGGCGATGGCGGCGGAGGGTGTTCCGGTGTACGGGACGCGGCGCATGTGCGACTTCCTGGCGACCAACGGGCCCTGGAGCCTGCTGGTCGAAAACCACTACATCGCGCTGCACGAGATCACGCCGGGCAGCGCGGTCGATCTGGGCGACGGCCTGCGCGTGACGCCGATGCTGGTCCCCCACCGCGACGAGTTCACCGACACGGTGGGCTTTCTCATCGAGGGGCCGCGGGCCCGGGTGATCTTCATTCCGGATATCGACAAGTGGGAGAAATGGGAGCAGAATCTGCGCGACGTGGCCAACACGGTAGACGTCCTGCTGGTGGATGGCACCTTTGGTTCGCCGGATGAGCTGCCGGGGCGGGACATGGCGCAGATCCCGCACCCCCTGATGACGGAGACGCGCGCGCTGCTGCAGGGAACCAGCGCCGAGCTGTGGTTCATCCATTTGAATCACTCGAACCCTGCGCTCGTGAACGGGGCGCGCGACGTGGTGCGTGAGGGGCAGGTTTTTGAGCTGTGAGTTGGAAGCAACGTGCGCGCGGCACAGCCGCGCGTGTGCGGGAGGTGATTACCCATGAGTGACAAGGAACGGCTGTTCAGGCTCACCGAGTTCGCGGCATGCGCCGGTTGAGCCTCCAAGTTCAGCGCGGCGGGACTGCGCGAGATACTCTCACAACTGCCGATGCCGGTTGACCCCAACGTGCTCGTGGGTCACGCGGGCAGCGACGACGCCGGCGTGTATCGCCTCGGCGACGAGCTGGCGATGGTGCTGACGGTGGACTTCTTTACGCCCATCGTGGACGACGCGTACGACTACGGGCGCGTCGCCGCCACCAACTCGCTCTCGGACGTGTACGCCATGGGCGGAAAGCCGGTGGTCGCGCTCAACATCGCCGGGTTCCCGGAGAACAAGCTCCCGGCGGACGTGCTGCGCGAGATCATTCGCGGCGGCGCCGACGTGGCGCGCGCGGCGGGCGAGTCCATCGTGGGCGGTCACACC